>NZ_JBELDZ010000050.1:0-17953 GCF_042094015.1 Aurantibacter sp.
AGACGTAGTCAGCAGATTTACAGTCTGCCCTCGTTGGCCGCTTGAGTATCTCCCCAAAACCGAGTGCAAATATATTATATGTTCTTAATAAAACAAGAAAAACTTCTCTAAAATTCGAGAAGTTTTTCTTACAAATAAATTATAAATATTCTATAAATTATAAATTGCTCTAATAGTTAAAAACCTGGGTTGAATAAAGTATTCAGTTGCACTTACAGATAGGTTTGATGTACTGGATTGATTTTGGGAAGTTGTATTTAGTAAATTAGTAGCTTTTAACTCAAACTCCCATTTTGAGTCTTCATCCTTTCTATATGCTAAAGAAGCGTTCCAAAACTCAAATGTATTTAGGGAAGCTGTTTCATTCCTAAAATCATTAAACGTATAATCTGTTTTAAATGTAAACGATTTAAATATTAATGCATCAAACTCTACAGATGGCGCATGTGTATAAAATTTTGTTCTTGATTGTCCTTGATCATTATCTTGAATAGAATAACGATAACCAATATCAAAGTTTGGAGCAGACCTAAAATTAGAACTAAATCCAAATCTATAATTTTGAGTATAATTTTCGTTAACAGAAACATTAGCGTTAATTAACTGGTTGAATTTAGTGTAGCTAAATGTTCCATTAACTGTTGCTTTCAACTTACCAAAAGTTCTTTGAAAACGGCCATTAGCTGACAAACTTTCGTCTGAAAAATCTGAATTAATTGGAGCACTAACATTCACTACACTTCCAGGCTGAAACTGAGATTCATTTCTTATATTATCAATATTCTTACTGTAATTAATATTAGCAAATACATTTGTATAATTAAACATATTAAAACTAAAATAGGATAGATTCAAATTATGAGATAAAGAATTCTCTAAAAGCGGATTACCAGAACTTAAAGAATTATAATTATTTAACACTAATCCTTGAGCGAATTGAGAGACATCTGTAAATTGATTCTGCACACGATAATTAAATATTATTTGCTCACTGTTTTTTAATTGCATTCTAACATTAAAATCTGGCAACAAACGTGTAAATGTTTGGCTATAGGTTTGATTAAATTGTTCGTTACTTAATGAAAAAGTATGAGCTGAAAAACCAGGAGTAAACGTAAAAATTCCAGCTTTTAACCTATAATGAAACCCCAAATATAAATCACTAAAACTATAGGTTGTATTATTTACACTTAAACCGTTATTTATTACTGGTGTAGGATTTATAACTGACCCATCATCTAAAGTTTGAAAAATATTAGAATCGAAATCTTGACGACTTAGAATAGTTCCAAAAGTTAAGTTAATATCACTTTTTTTATTTAGAATATTCCAGTAATCTAATTTAGCATCTAATTGGTTAGATTTTACTCTTTTTTCTTGACCTAAATCATAACCAACCTGAAATTTATCTAATCCTAAAGCATCTGCAGTAGAATCATAATTTAATTTATCTTCCAAAAATGCATTATAAAATGGATCTTCATCTGATATTAAGTGCTGAGCATTTAAAGCAAATATGTTTTTTTCATTTAAGGTATAGTAATAATCTAAATTTTGATTTATACTAAAAGGCGTACTAGATTCAACCTCACCAATATTTCCAATAACAGATGATGCTACATTTTGTGTTTGAGTTTCATTAGACATTCTACCTAAAATCTCATAATCCAATTGATTATTTGCATTTGGCTTATAAGTTGTATTTAGCTTAAGCATTCCCAAATCACTTTTTTGATGTGTTAAGCTTTCTGTGTATTCATCTGGCACTCCTAATGTTTGATCTGTAAATACACGACTATTATTTTCCTGTAAATCTATTCTACTACTAGAAAATATTCCAAATCCACCAATATCTAATGATTTATTTGGTGATACACTAAAATTTGCTGCTCCAAACTTAGTATTTATATCTTTAGCTCTATTATTTTGCAATTGTAAAAACCCCAAACTATTTCCTCCAAGATTTAAATTTGTTCCACTACTTTGACTTGGAGCTTGAAAACCACCTGAAAAATTAAAATAATCTCTCCTAGAAAAAGCAACTTCTCCAATATTATTTATATCTCCGATAACATTAATACTATATTCTGGACTATAGTAAAATAACTTTGGCTGCGCTAAATATAAACCTTCAGAATCTGCAATTCCTGTCCCAGCAGTTATTGTTCCAAACCAAAAATTCTTTTTACCTTCTTTTAACTTAATATTTATAGCAATATTATCTTGATTATTCTTAACACCACTTAATTGACCTACTTCTGAATAATTTTTTAATACTTGAACTTTATCTACAGCATTAGCAGGAATATTTTGTGTAGCCAATTTTGAGTCTCCATCAAAAAAGTCTTTACCTTCAACCATAACTTTACCTACGGTTTTTCCTTCAACCTCAATTTGCCCATCATCATTAATTTCTACTCCTGGCAATTTTTTAAGAACATCTTCTAGCTTACGCTCTGTACCGTTTTTAAATGAATCTGCATTATATATTAGTGTATCACCACTTATTGTTACTGGCATCTCATAAGTTAACTCAACTTGATCTAAGTTATTATCCTCCACCATAACAAAAACCTTATCAATATTTTCAGATTTTGTTTCAATATTAGCATCAATAGACTTCATTCCAATATAACTTACCTTAATATTATAAGTCGTATTTTCTTCAAGATCTAACTTATACTTACCTTTATCATTAGATATTGCATAAGCATCCATTTTATTAGTTACTTTATTTATTGCAACAATATTTGCAAGCTCTAAAGGATCACCAATACTATCTTTTACGGTTCCCTGAAATCTTATTTGAGAAAAACATACTGTTACCATTAGCAACAATATCCCTGTAATTATATGTTTCATTTATTATTTTTAGTTGGTTTAATACTAACGTCTTCCGCCTTTTCCTCCTCCACGTCTTCCGCCATACATTTCTCTCATCTCTTCCATTTTCTTCTTAACAATATCTTGGTATTCTTGTTTTGTTACTTCTTTTCCTTTACTTGGAACTTTAATTTCTTCTTTTTCTTCAGGGTTTATTGTTATTGAAGAACATAACACTGTAGTTTTACCAGAACTTACTTCTAAAATTAAACCTGGTAATCCACAAAATTCTCCAGGACCATTGCTAACCGGAATTTCCATTGTGTACCACGCAGTTACCTCTACTTCTTTAGGCATTTCAATACCTTCCATAAAACTAGACGTTGTAGTTTTAACAGAATCTTTTTTAACCTCGGCAACATCTTCTTTTTCTTTCTTAGGACCTTTACGTCTCATATTTGTCCAATCAAACTCATCTACAGGCTTCATAGCAGTTGCTTTAAAACACATATATTTACCTATTTGCTTAGTTTCTCCAGACATTTCCCAGTCTAACTTTGGAATAGAATCATTAATTAAAAATTGCTTTCCAAAAAAATCTTGCTCTTGCTTAATATTACTTTCTTTAACATTTTTATATTGAGCTCCTCCAGTAAAACTTTTCATCATTCCCCCAAAACCTCTTCCGCCTCCAGGAGCATCTAACTGCTCTTCTTCCTTGTAAATTGACTCTGTCTTATTAAATGTTAAAACGTATGTTTTCTCTAAGAAACTCTTCATGCGCTCTTGCATCATTTTTTTACGTTCTGGAGACATATCTTTTCCTCCCCAATTATCTAAATCCATTGATGTTTTAGAAATATAAGTTGCTTTCCCTTGAAAATCTGATTGAGAAAATCCTGACAATGTTATTAATGTAAAGACTGCGCAAATGGTTAATTTTATTGATGACATATTCATTTTTAATTGATTTATTTTTTAATTGATTTATTTTTCACCTTACATACAAGACGACCTTAAGATGAAAATGTTAACATGACAACTGTTAAAATAGTGTTAAAAAAACTAACACTTTAAAGTGTTTTAAATATCACTTCAATTGAAGCAAAAATTATTGGTTATAATTTTTGTAACTTGCTATTTATGAAGAAAGTCATTTACGTTTTATTACTACTTGTGTTTACTAATTTATTTTCTCAAGTTAACACGGAATTAATTGATGTAAAAAAAGCCTCACAAGACTCAATTACAAATATAGATAGTTTTAATTTTAAATATTATCTAAATGGTAATAGATTAAAAAAAGAAAACACACTTACAACATTTGATTACAGTAATCTAAAACTAGGAAACATTGCTAATATAGATGCTTTTAACCCATTAAAAACATTTATACTATACAAAGACACAAACTCTGTTGTTATTTTAGATAATAGATTCGCTGAAATTAAAATTATAGATTTTAATCAGTTAAAAAGCTTTAAAGTAATCTCACACATATCAAATGCTAACAATAATAATTTTTGGATTTTTAACACCATAGATAACAGATTAGAGTTGTTTAACTACAACTCCTTATCAACTAAAATAAAAACAAACCCAATTATTTCTAATATTCTAGACATTACTAGCGATTATAATTATGTTTGGCTACTAACAGAAGAGAGTATATTATGCTACAACTATGCTGGAAGCTTAATTTACAAACTTAAAAACGACCATTATCAAAGCATAAAAAACATTAATGAAAACTTAGTCTTAAAAAAAGGAGATTCAATTTATTTCTATAATAAAACCACAAAAGAAACCGATTTAGTCTCTTTAACAAATCAACTCATAAATTCGTTTTTTGTATCGCAACAAAACCTCTATATTTACGAACAGAATAAACTTTACACTTACCAACTAAATTATTAAATATGCACGTTGCAATTGCTGGAAATATTGGCGCAGGAAAAACAACTTTAACAAAATTATTAGCAAAACATTTTAAATGGGAAGCACAATTAGAAGATGTTGTAGATAATCCTTACTTAGACGATTTCTACAACCAAATGGAACGCTGGAGTTTTAACTTACAAGTTTATTTTTTAAATAGCCGATTTAGACAAGTTGCACAAATTAGAGAAAGCGGAAAAGATATTATACAAGACAGAACTATATATGAAGATGCCCATATTTTTGCTCCTAACCTTCACGCAATGGGATTAATGACAAATCGTGATTTTGAAAACTACAAGTCACTTTTTGATTTAATGGAAAGTTTTGTTGCTGCACCAGATGTTTTAATTTACTTAAGAAGCAGTATTCCAAACTTAGTTTCACAAATACACAAACGCGGTAGAGACTATGAAAATTCAATTAGTATAGATTATCTAAGCAGACTAAACGAACGCTATGAAGCGTTTATACAGGGTTATACAAAAGGGAAACTTATAATTATAGATGTTGATAATTTAGATTTTGTAGCTAACCCAGAGGATTTAGGGAATATTATTAATAAAATTGATGCTGAAATAAACGGATTATTTTAGTAGAGCTGCCAATTATAAAACAAAAAAGCCTTTTCATTAATTATGAAAAGGCTTTTTTTATTTTGATATAAACCAATTAAATTTTAAAGTCGTTGGTTTTTTTATGATCACTATTTTCATAACGCTCAACACAAGTGTTGAAAATTTCAGTTGCTTCTTTTGCATCTCCCCAAGCTCCAATAGTAACTTCCTTTTTCTCTAAATCTTTATAGACTCTAAAAAAGTGAGTTATCTCATCTATTCTATGTGGATTCAGGTCTGAAATATCATTACACTTATTCCAAATAGGATCAGAAACTGGTACACAGATAATTTTTTCATCTGGACCTTTTTCATCTGACATATGAAAAACACCAATTGGCTTAACTTCTACAACACACATAGGAAATGTAGGCTCGTGACCTAATACTAAAACATCTAATGGATCTCCATCTAATGCTAGTGTTTCTGGGACGAATCCGTAATCTGCAGGATACATCATAGAAGAAAATAACATTCTATCAAAACGAATTTTCTTTAAATCGAAATCATATTCATATTTATTTCTACTTCCTTTTGGAATCTCTACTAATGCATCAAAAGTTAATTTATCTGATTTACTCATCTTTTAAGTCTTTAATTTTAAGAGCGCAAAAGTAAGGAAATCAATGTTTTTTTAAAAATTTTTAAGCTATTATGTTTTTTGTTAAAGAATTAGAAATAAAAGCCAAAGCTTCCTGTTACTCCAAAAGCTCTAGATTGAGGAACGTTTAGGTAGTTTCCTCTAAAATTAAAATCGATTCTAAATACTTTAAAAATATTAGCAATTCCAAAACTATACTCGTAATAAGCATCTTTGTTCGGTGCGTTATAAAGTAACCCTGAAGCATTAATAGCTCTATTCTCGGCTGACACATCTCCCATAACGCCACGAACACTAATAACTTCTCTCCAATTTAATTTTCTAAGAAATGGAATTCTAGAAAACAATCTTCCATTAAAATTATGCTCCATATGAAGTGTTACATATTCATCAGTTACAAACTCATAAAAATCTAAATTGGAAAACGTATTATATATCGAAAAATAGGTTTGATTTCCAGGCACAACACTCAATAAACCCAAAGGCACTTGACCAAATGTCTTACCAGCTTCAACCGTAGTTGTTAATCTACCAAATCCACCAATAGCCCAAGGCTGAGTATAGGAGAATTGCAACTTAGTATAATTAAAGTCCCCATCTAAAATACCTTTATCTCCTCTAGTTACTTGAGCAAATAAACGTGCAAAATCGTCATTTTTAGTTTTACGCTCCACACCATAACCTGTCATTTCTCTCTTTGGAAAATACGACAACGAGACTGCAGTCTCAAATTGTTTCACCTCAGATTTTGTGCTTGTTTGAGTAGCATCTGAAAAATAGTCTAAACTAAATGTACTAGAAGCAGATTCTAAGGTTCTATAACTTGTACTTAAACGCGTAATGAAGTTTTTAGATGGCTCTAACTCAAAAGACAAAGATGTTAAATTGATATTGGTTAATTTGTCGTTTACTCCTGTTCCTACAACAGAAGAAGAAGCTAAACTCCTACCTAAAACATCTGTACTTGTTGTTAAACTAGCTCCAATTTGCTCTATATCTCTTCGATTACCTCCAGAAATTATAAATCTATTTTTTTTATCAATTAGCCATTTACCAGAAATCCCATATTTAAACTTGTTGTCTTTAAAACCATAAGCTGTAAAACCTTCTAAACGCCAAACATCATTTTGTCCAAAATAAGTTCTTCCTCCAACTCTAAGCCTTAAGCCTTCCACATCATTAAATCCAAATGTAGAAAAAATTGGTCCATAGTCTAAATTAAGTTGATCAAACTCGATATAACCAGACGCTAGAATACTTCCTATATTATATAATCGTTTAAATTTTTTTGTATTTTTAAGTGAATCCAACATCACATACACGCCTTTTTCATCTTTACTTAGTTGCTCTAATCGTTTTTCTTCCCAGAAAGATTCATCTTGATTATAGAGTTCTTCATCAAAACTAAACACTTTTTCTGTATAGAAGTCTTTATCTTTTTCTATATCAAATTTATAATTATCATAAAGCGTAGTACGTTTACCATAAATACCTTTTGATTTTTCCTTTTTATTAAAGGCAAAATCACTCATAAAATAATCTCTCTTTATCAGAAATACAGAATCGTTTAATACATCAAATTCCTGTTCTATATAAATTTCTTTTACCCAATTTATATTTGCACTTTTAGAAGCCTGTAAATTAATTTCTTTTATTGCAAATGTTGTGTCTGCAACCCAAAAATCACCTTTAAAAGTTAACTCATTTTTACGTCTTGGGTAATATATAATATTGTAACACCATTTATTACCTCTAAAAGAACTATCCGCTAGAACATAATTATAAGTACTTATCCCTGTTTTTGATAAAGGACTTGTAAAACTTTTATCGAAGAATTTTAAATAGTTATCATAAACATCATACTCAGAATACAAATCGTCTATAAAATCAATTATGGTTTGATTGTTACTAAAACCAGAATTTTTATTTCCTTTAAGTACTTCAAGTTTTTCTTTTAATATATTATCTCCATAAACCTCACTTGCGGCTTCGTTGATAAACATTGGCAAGTATGTTTTTCCTGTAACTTTAGATGTATCTACTTGGTCAAAGACAAACTCCATTCCTCTAAACAGCTTACTCTTCATTGTAGCACTATCAATAGTGTTTAAATCAAATTCAACCTTTTCGTATTTCTCGTATTGGTATTGTTTGTATTTGTTTAAGCCATTAACTCGTTTATTAGCCCAAATTTTGCGAAGAATATCTATTGCAGGATTGTTTTTTTTAGATTGTTTTCCTGTAACAATAACAACTTCGTTTAAAGAAGCAACTTCTTCATTCAAGATAATTTTAAGATTATAATTTGCTCCCTTTTTAAGAGTAATATCCTGAGCTTGATAGCCTACAAAAGAAATCACCAAAGTATCCCAATCTACATCAGCTTCCATATAAAATTTACCATTCTCGTTAGTAATTGTTCCTTTAGATGAATTCTTAAAAATCACATTAGCAAACGAAATTGGCTCATTAAATTCATCAAAAACATAGCCACTAACCTTAGTCTGAGCTAAAGTAATAAATGAAAATAAACTAAAAATAAAGACTGCTAAACACTTCATAAATTGAGCAAAAAAAAAACTTCACTAACAAACTGGTTAATGAAGTTTATATAATAACGAAAATAATAAATTATTTTTTATACATAACTTTTTTTACAGCTTTAATTACTGAGTTATAATCCGGCAACCATTCTGCCAATAAAACTGGCGAATAAGGTGCTGGAGTATCTGCTGTATTAATTTTTACAATTGGTGCATCTAAGTAATCGAATGCTTCAGATTGCACAATATATGTTAATTCTGTAGATACATTTCCAAATGGCCAAGCTTCTTCTAAAACTACTAAACGGTTTGTTTTCTTAACAGATTCTAAAACGGTTTTCTTATCTAAAGGTCTTACGGTTCTTAAATCAATTATTTCGCAAGAAATACCTTGAGAAGCTAACTCATCTGCTGCTTTATATGCTTCTTTTATAATTTTACCAAAAGATACAATAGTTACATCTGATCCTTCACGTTTAATTTCAGCTACTCCTAAAGGAATTGTGTATTCGCCTTCTGGCACTTCACCTTTATCACCATACATCTGCTCGCTTTCCATAAAAATTACCGGATCATCATCTCTAATTGAAGATTTTAAAAGTCCTTTCGCATCGTATGGATTAGATGGCACTACAACTTTTAATCCTGGCGTATTAGCAAACCAATTTTCAAAAGCCTGAGAATGTGTTGCTGCTAATTGTCCAGCAGAAGCAGTTGGACCTCTAAATACTATTGGACATTTAAATTGTCCTCCAGACATCTGTCTAATTTTAGCGGCATTATTTATAATTTGATCTATTCCAACTAATGAGAAATTAAAAGTCATATACTCTACAATAGGTCTGTTTCCAGTCATTGTAGAACCAATAGCTATTCCTGCAAATCCAAGTTCTGCAATTGGTGTATCTATAACGCGTTTTGCACCAAACTCATCTAACATTCCTTTAGATGCTTTATATGCTCCATTGTATTCAGCAACTTCTTCACCCATTAAGTAAATGCTCTCGTCTCTGCGCATTTCTTCGCTCATAGCCTCACAAATAGCTTCTCTAAATTGAATAGTTTTCATAGTTTAATTTCGATTAAGGCACAAAAATAAGCATAAATAGAAAAACATATGTAAAAGTTTTATTTAAAATTTATTATGCACGCATAGTATATTTTTATAAAAAATGTATTAAATTCGTAATCTCGTAATTTTTACACTTTTTATTTTGCAAAAGGTTAAAAATAGCGGATTTTTACAGAATCGTTTTTAGACAATTTATAAAAAAATTTATATGAAAATTTTAGTGTGCATTAGTCACGTACCAGACACAACATCAAAAATCAATTTTACAGATGGAGACACAAAATTTGACACTAATGGTGTGCAATTTGTAATTAACCCAAATGATGAGTTTGGATTAACAAGAGCTATGTGGTTTAAAGAAAAGCAAGGTGCAAGTGTAGATGTTATTAATGTTGGAGGCTCAGAAACAGAACCTACACTTCGCAAAGCATTAGCAATTGGAGCAGATAATGCTATTAGAATAAATACAGAAGCAAAAGATGGTTTTCAAGTAGCAAAAGAATTATCTAAAGTTGTAAAAGATGGAGGTTATGATTTAGTAATTGCAGGTAGAGAATCTATAGATTATAATGGTGCTATGGTACCAGGAATGCTTGCAGAGTTAACAGACGCCAACTTTGTAACTAACTGTATTTCTTTAGAAATTGATGGAACTAACGCAAAAGCAGTTAGAGAAATTGATGGCGGAAAAGAAACTGTTGCTACAAGTTTACCCTTGGTTATTGGAGGACAAAAAGGACTAGTAGAAGAAAGTGATTTACGTATTCCAAATATGAGAGGTATAATGATGGCTCGTAAAAAACCTTTAACAGTTTTAGAAGCTTCAGTTGACTCTAATGAAACTTCTGCTGTGAGCTTTGAAAAACCAGCACCTAAAGGAGCAGTAAAATTAGTAAATGCAGATAACTTAGACGAATTAGTAAACTTACTTCACAACGAAGCAAAAGTTATTTAATTTATCCTGAATTAAGTTCAGATATTTTCAAGTTTACAAAACATTAATGAGGTTTTTACAATTATAAAAACCAAAACAAAAATTAAATTATGTCAGTTTTAGTATATACAGAATCAGAAAACGGAAAATTTAAAAAAACAGCATTTGAAGTTGCTTCATACGCAAAAGCAGTTGCTTCACAATTAGGAACTACAGTTACTGCTGTTGCTATAAACGCAGCAGACACTAGTGCATTAGCCAGTTATGGTGTAGACAAAGTATTAAATATCTCTAATTCGGAATTAGAGAAATTTAATGCAAAGTCTTACGCTTCAGCAATTTCTCAAGCCGCAAAACAAGAAGATACTAAAGTAGTCGTGGTTAGTCAAACAGCAGATAGTAAATATTTAGCACCAATTTTAGCCATTAATTTAGAAGCTGGCTATGTTTCGAATGTAGTTGAAACACCAAGTAACACATCACCTTTTACGGTAAAACGAACTGCTTTCACAAACAAAGCATTTAATAATACAACTATAAATACAGACGTGAAAATTGTTGGAGTTTCTAACAATGCTTATGGTTTAGTGGAAAATTCAGCAAGTGCAACTTCTGAATCATTTTCCCCTAGTCTACCAACAAATGGTGTAACAGTAGAATCTGTAGACAAAGCATCAGATAAAGTTAGTATTGCAGATGCAGAAGTAGTAGTTTCAGCAGGTAGAGGATTAAAAGGTCCTGAAAATTGGGGAATGATAGAAGAACTTGCAGATGTTTTAGGAGCCGCTACAGCTTGCTCTAAACCGGTTTCGGATTTAGGTTGGAGACCACATAGTGAACACGTAGGTCAAACAGGAAAACCTGTAGCATCTAACTTATATATTGCCATAGGAATCTCTGGAGCAATTCAACACTTAGCAGGAATTAATGCTAGTAAAGTAAAAGTTGTTGTTAACACAGATCCTGAAGCGCCTTTCTTTAAAGCAGCGGACTATGGTGTTGTTGGTGATGCTTTTGAAGTAATTCCACAACTTATAGAAAAATTAAAAGCATTTAAATTAGCAAACGCTTAATTATAAATATAAAGATTATTCTTTTAAAAGAATTGCTTAAATTAGACCTCTAAAACTGACAAAATCAGTTTGGTAAAGTTCTAATTTAAGTAGTTCTTTGCTTTTTATAACAACTATGAGTTTAGTAAGATTAAACATAAAAGGTATATCGTACAGTCAAACACAAAATGGTGCTTATGCACTTATTTTGAATGAAATTGATGGCGAACGCAAACTACCAATAGTAATTGGTGCTTTTGAAGCACAAAGTATTGCTATTGCATTAGAAAAAGAAATTAGCCCACCAAGGCCATTAACTCACGACCTATTTAAAACATTTTCTGATAGATTTAATATTGTTGTAAAACAAGTTATTATTCATAAATTAGTAGATGGTGTATTTTATTCAAGCTTAATTTGTGAACGTGATAAAATTGAAGAAATTATAGATGCAAGAACTAGCGATGCTATTGCATTGGCTTTACGATTTAAAGCACCTATTTTTACATACAAAAACATATTAGATAAAGCAGGAATCTTTTTAAAAGGAGAACAAGATATAACAACTACTGACAATGAAGATGATTTCAATGATGAAGACGACATTTTAGTAGATGCGCTTTTAGCTGATCTTGAAGAAGACCAAAAAGAGAACCCTAAAAATAATTTATCAAGTAAATCATTAGAAGAACTTAATAACCTTTTAGATGAAGCTGTAGCCAACGAAGACTACGAAAAAGCTGCCCATTTAAGAGACGAAATTTCAAAACGATAATTTTTATGAGACATGCTATTTTAGCCTTTTTTCTAACATTTTTGAGTATTAACTTTATCAATGCACAAATAGACTCAACACAATTAACATCTCAAATTGAATTTGATAAATTAGAAAGCAAAATAGCAGATTTAGAATTACTTCAATTAGATAACACAACAAAATATTGGCAACTATCTAAAAACTTAATTTATGAAAGTTTTCCAGATAGTCTAAATTCTTCTGTAAATTTTGAAAAAGGAAAAGAATTTTTATCATTAGATAAAAATGGTCAATACGCTTCTATAATTAATAATAATTTCAATAAAGGATTTTGGATTGAAAACAGAAATTTATTAATATTTAAACAAAAGATTCCTTCGACAGTTGATGTCTATTATGAAATAATAGAGAATTCAGAAAACACTTTGAAACTAAAAAAAGGAAATCAAGTTTTAATATATGTATCTGAAAATCATTCAAATTTCATTACAAAAAAAGTAAGTAGCGATATTATTATTAAAAGTACAGGCTATACGTTTACAAGTATTTGGCGAGGAATTCTTGGAATGTTCACTCTAATATTTCTAGCTTTTCTATTTAGCAGTAACCGCAGAGCAGTTAATTGGAAAACTGTTGGTTTAGGATTAGTTTTTCAATTAATTATCGCTGTATGTGTTTTACAAATTAGCTTTATTAAAAATGCATTTGAAGCTGTCGGTCAAATTTTCATAAACATTCTTGATTTCACTCGAGCTGGTAGTGAGTTTCTATTTAGTGGCGTAATGGATATTAATTCATACGGATTCATCTTCGCATTTCAAGTATTACCAACAATATTATTCTTTTCAGCATTAACTTCTGTATTGTTTTATTTAGGGTTAATTCAAAAAGTGGTAAAACTAATGGCTTTATTACTGACTAAGGTTTTAAAAATATCTGGAGCTGAAAGCTTAAGTGTTGCGGGAAATATTTTTTTAGGTCAAACTGAAGCACCACTTTTAATTAAAGCTTATTTAGAAAAAATGACCAAGTCTGAAATTCTTTTAGTTATGATTGGAGGAATGGCAACCGTTGCTGGAGCAGTATTAGCAGCTTACATAGGTTTTTTAGGCGGTGAAGACGAAGCTTTAAAATTATTTTACGCTAAACACTTATTAGCAGCGTCTGTTATGGCAGCTCCTGGAGCTATTGTAATCTCTAAAATATTATTCCCACAAACCGAAACAGTAAATACTGAAGTAGAAGTTTCTAAAGACAAGATTGGTAGTAATATTTTAGATGCTATAGCTAATGGAACAACAGAAGGCTTACGTTTAGCAGTAAATGTAGGCGCAATGCTTTTGGTTTTTGTAGCTTTTATTGCAATGATAAATGGAATGCTTGGTTGGGTTGGAGATGTTACTACAATTAATACTTGGGTTGCTGCAAACACAGCTTATAAAAGTTTATCTTTGGAGCTAATACTTGGTTATGCTTTTGCACCATTAATGTGGTTAATTGGAGTTGCTACGGAAGATATGGCTCTAATGGGACAACTATTAGGTATAAAATTAGCGGCTAGCGAATTTATTGGATACATACAATTAGCAGAACTTAAAAACGTAGCAAATGCAACACATTTAACTTATGAAAAATCTGTTATTATGGCAACTTATATGTTATGTGGTTTTGCAAACTTTGCTTCTATTGGAATTCAAATTGGTGGAATTGGTTCTCTAGCTCCTGGACAACGTAAAAACCTATCTAAATTTGGAATGAAAGCTTTAATTGGAGGAACAATAGCGTCACTAATTTCTGCTACTATTGCAGGAATGATTATTGGCTAAAATTAGTTAATAACTTTTTTATATATTATAGGGTTGAGTGCTAAGCATTCAACCCTTATTTTTTATTTTTAAACTTTAATTATATATTATAATAGATGAAACAATATCACGATTTAGTAAAACACGTTTTTGAACACGGAAATGAAAAAGGAGATAGAACTGGAACTGGAACTAAAAGTGTTTTTGGTTATCAAATGCGATTTGATTTAAGCGAAGGTTTTCCTATGGTTACTACAAAGAAACTACACTTAAAGTCTATTATTTATGAATTGCTTTGGTTTCTAAAAGGAGATACAAATATAGATTACCTTACGGAAAATGGTGTAAGAATATGGAACGAATGGGCAGATAAAAATGGAAATCTTGGACCCGTATATGGTCACCAATGGCGTAATTGGAATAGTGATGAAGTAGATCAAATTAAAGAAGTTGTAGATACTTTAAAAAGCAATCCTAATAGTAGAAGAATGCTAGTTTCTGCTTGGAACCCATCTGTTTTACCAGACACATCTTTATCTTTCGATGAAAATGTTGCCAATGGAAAAGCAGCTTTACCACCTTGCCACGCGTTTTTTCAATTTTATGTAGCTGATGGAAAATTGAGTTGTCAATTATACCAACGTAGCGCAGATATTTTTCTTGGCGTACCTTTTAATATTGGTAGCTATGCACTTTTTACTATGATGATGGCACAAGTTTGTGGTTATGAAGCTGGAGAATTTATTCACACATTTGGAGATGCACATATTTACAATAACCACAAAGAACAATTAGAATTACAATTATCTCGTGAATGCAGACCATTACCAAAAATGACTTTAAATCCTGAGATTACAGATATTTTCGATTTTAAATTTGAAGATTTCACACTAACAGATTACAATCCGCATCCGCATATTAAAGGTAAAGTTGCTATTTAAAAAACTATCACTAAAATATGAAAAAGGCATTATTAGCTATTATTCTACTTTTTACAATAGGTAAAGTGTTTTCTCAAGAAAGCACTAGTCCTAAAGATATAGATTCATTACGTGTAATAAACGATGTAAAAGAAGTTCCTTTTTCAGTTATAGAAGACGTACCAATTTATTCAGGTTGTGGTTCATTTTTAAGCTCAGAAGAAAAGAAACAATATATGAGTTCAAAAATTAATGAATTCATAGCTAAGAATTTTGATATTTCAATTACACAAAAATTAGGTTTACCAGATGGACCAACAAAAATAACTTGTGCTTTTACAATAGACAAAACAGGAAAAGCTATAAATATTAGAGCACGAGCATCACATCCATTACTTGAAAAAGAAGCCATTAGAGTTCTAAAACTAATTCCTGAATTTGAAAAACCTGGTTATTTTAAAGGCAAACCTGTTGAAGTTCCATACGGCTTACCTATAAAATTTGTGATTAAGAACGAAACTAATACAGAAAACTCACCTTTAATTTACCCAACACATAAACGCTGTACTAAGATTACTAACAATAAACTTCTAGAAGAATGTACTATTAAGAAAGTATCAAACTTCATACAATTAAGTGTTGACCTAGAATTAGCGGACAGATTATTTCCTCAAGATAAAACAACTCAATTTAGAGTCTTGTTTACTATAGACAAAAAAGGAAACATAAAAGATATAACAGCAAAAGCTCATAAAAAAGAAATGGCAAAAGAAGTTATTAGAGTTTTAAGAAGACTGCCTAAATTTAAAAAACCAGCAATGAAAAATGGTGAGCCAGTTGATTTTGATTTCTCTTATTTAATGACTATTTATTTCTAAAGTAACCTATGTTCGGAAAGAAAAAACCAATACAAAAAATAGATCAAGAACAGTTAGAGTTAATCACTTATGCTCAAAAACGTATATCGCAAAAAAAACGTTTTTACACGCATGTTATTTTCTTTTTTATAGTGACTTCTATTCTATTAATTTTTAATATTCTTTTAAAATTAGGAGATAATTTTACTGTATTTGGAAATCCTTGGAGCATTATTTTTGCTGTAGTTTGGTTTCTATTTTTAATGTATCATGCCATAAAAGTGTACATCTTAAACACCTTTATGAACGCAAAGTGGGAAAAACAACAATTAGAAAAACTAGTTAATGCTCAAAAAGCACGAATAGAAAAATTAAAAGCAACACTTAAAAAAGAAGACATTCATATCGCTAAATCCGAAATCTACAACAAACAACTTATGCAAACCATACCAAACTTAACATTAATTGTTGCTACTGCAGAAGCCAATGAAATTGGAAAAAATAATGATTTAATTTGGCACTTGCGTAACGATTTAAAACGTTTTAAAGCCTTAACTTCTGGACATTGTATAATCATGGGACGTAAAACGTTTGAAAGCTTCCCAAAACCATTACCAAACCGTTTGCATATTGTTATAACAAGACAAGCAGATTATAAAGTTCCTGAAGGCGTAATAGTGGTGAATAGCCTAGAGGAAGCGTTTACTAAAATTCCTAAAACCGAAACACAACCTTTTGTAATTGGTGGCGGAGAAATCTATAAGCAAGCAATTCCATTTACAGAAAAGATAGAATTAACTAAAGTTCATGCGAATTTTGATGCTGACACATTTTTCCCTCAATTTGATTTAGGCGAATGGAAAGAAATTAATAATGAATTTCACAAAAAAGACGAGCAACATGATTACGAGTTCTCGTTTATAACCTACGTAAGAAAATAAGTTTAGAAATAACAATCAACTAATCTTAATTTATTTGTTAATTTCGCAATATGGTTAAAGACATTCAACTTCGAATTACTCTTAAAGAAGAAGAAATTAGCGATATTTTACTTAAAAAATCAGCTGCTTTTTTAAGTATTCCACGTTCAGAAATTACAGGAATAAAAGTATTACGAAAGTCTATAGATGCCAGAAAGCCAAAAATTATTCTAAATTATAAATTAGCAGTTTATATAAAAGAAGCTTTACCTGAAAAATCAGAATATCAATTTGAATACAAAGATGTTGCTAAAGCAAAATCAGTTCATATTATTGGTTTTGGTCCTGCTGGAATGTACGCAGCTCTACGTTGCTTAGAACTAGGTTACAAACCTATTGTTTTAGAACGCGGAAATAATGTAAAAGATAGACGTAGAGATTTAAAAGCAATAAATCAAGATCATTTTGTAAACGAAGATTCCAACTACTGTTTTGGCGAAGGTGGCGCAGGAACTTATAGTGATGGAAAGCTTTACACACGAAGTCTTAAACGTGGCGATGTTAGAAAAATATTTGAAAACTTAGTATTTCACGGTGCAACAGACCAGATTTTAGTAGATGCGCATCCACATATTGGAACAAACAAGTTACCAAAAGTGGTTCAGAACATTCGTGAAACTATTATAAATCACGGCGGAGAAATTCATTTTAATACCAGAGTAACCGATTTTGTAATTAAAAACAATAAAATCGAAGCGCTTAGACTTAAAAATGATACTGAATTAGCAACACAACGTGTTATTTTAGCTACAGGACATTCGGCAAGAGACATTTATCAATTATTAGACGATAAAAAAATAGCATTAAAAGCAAAATCTTTTGCTATGGGAGTTCGTGTAGAACATCCGCAACAAATTATAGACAATATTCAATACCATTGTACTGGAGAACGTAACGAGCTTTTACCAGCTGCATCTTACAGTTTGGTGCAACAAGTAAATAGTCGTGGTGTGTATTCATTTTGTATGTGTCCTGGCGGATTTATTGTTCCTGCAGCAACAGCAAATGGCGAAGTTGTAGTAAATGGAATGTCGCCTTCTCGTAGAAATAACAA
>NZ_JBELDZ010000051.1:0-9619 GCF_042094015.1 Aurantibacter sp.
AAAAATAAATAAGATAATTGAAAATAAAGAATTGCCTGTTGCTCAATACTTCAGTCAATTAAATAGTTTTTTAAGTACTTTAAGTAGTCAAATTACCACAAATCAAACTGAAATTGAAAGACTAAAAACTATCTTTCAAGATTATGTAAACTCAGAACAGGAATTAATAAATTCAGAAGAATATGCTGTTATATCAATCATTTTTAAAGACCTAAAGACAACAAGTAGTTTAAAAGAATTTTCTAAAACTTTAAATAAGTGGAATAGAACGCTTTTAATTTATCACCAATTATTAACGAGTAACACACCTGAAGAAATTGAAATTGTAGAAGTACAGAATGGTTCAATTGATGTAATTGTAAATTTAGATTTTGACATAGCTGTTGACTTGGTCGAATTAGTAAAATATGGTTTTAAAGTTTTTGGTGGATATTTACTATACAAGAGCAAAGCAAAAGACATCATTGCTACTTATTTTGGAAACAAAACTTTAATTAAACAAGAAGAGCAAAGAGAAAAAGAAATGCTCGAAAACATTTATAAAACCCTTGAATTAAAGATTTCGGAACAGCATAAAAGTGCTTTAGAGAATGACAAAAAAATAGAAAAAACAGCTCTAAAGGCAAAAGTTAAAGATGTAGCAAAAACTATTTCTGAACATATTGTAAAAGGAAATGATATAAAATTATTAGCTGTACCCGAAAATGACACTGAAATAATTGAGGACTCTAAAGAAATGAATTTTACTTCAATTACGAATAGAAATATACTTAAAGAATTACCAGAAGAGGAGAAAATAAAACTTATTGAAAGATATTCGTTTGAAGAGAATAATGAGGAAAAATAACTACCTACAACACCGTATAAAATTAATTGCTAGTTTTAGCCAATTTACGAAAGTCCTCGCGGACTTTCTATCCGTGATTTATTTGCTAACTTTAGTGCTTAAAACACGCAACTAATGTTATACAAAACCGTTGGCAGTAATTTACCCAAAATGAACTTTTACAGATATCAAGCTATAAATAAACTGACACTTCAAAATTTGAGTAATCAAAAAAATTGGGTGGCTGACCCTTTTGAATTTAATGACCCATTTGAATTCAGTCTTATAGACAAATATTATCATAACAATAAAGGAAAAATAGAACATTTTGAAAAAGAACACCTTGAAAGAATAAAAAGTATAGAAGACGAAATAAGCGAGTTTGGAGTTGTTTGCTATAGTTCCGATTATATAAATAATCTTCTTTGGGCTCATTATGCCGATAATCATAAAGGAATGTGCCTCGTTTTTGATGTTCCCGAAGAAAAGGTACCAAGCTTATACAAGGTGTCATATAGTAAAAAATTCCCTCTTGTTGGAATAACTAAAGAATCTGAAAATTATAAAGAAATTATTCCTGTAGTTACAACCAAATCTATTGACTGGTCTTATGAAGAAGAATATAGAGAAGTCTTTATTATGAAAAATATGCTGAATGACTATCCTGGAGAACTAACCGAAATAATCTTCGGTTGCAGAACACCATTTGATGACATTCAAATTGTTAGAGACATAGCAATTAGTAAAAATAAAGATATCAAAATATCAAAAATGCATATAGCGCAAAACCAATATCAATTAATGAAAGGAACTACTGGAAATAATATGGAAATTCCTAAATTTTGGAAACTTAAGAATCTTAAAATGTAATTTGAATTTAACAAAAAACTACTGCCAACAACCGTATATAACAAATAAAAAAGTGTTTTGTGTTTAACCAAAAGCTCGTTATCTTTTTAAAAAATCGGATTGTTTAAACCTGATTTTTAGCATCTATTCTCAGCCTTACTATTCTTAGACACAACAATGTTGTAATAAAAAAGCTACTTCTTTAGAAGTAGCTTTTATTTAACATTATAAGTAAGTTAATATCTTTTTAATTAAAGTAAATTTCTCCAGGGATAACTCCTATTTCTACTATGTTTAATAAAATTCCAGACGAAGCATTATAAACTTCTAAAAATCCATTTGTTGTAAAGTTTCCTGCATCTACTCCTAATATTAAACCATTTTTTACGGTCATATCGTTAAAACTTAAATCTAATATAGTAGCATCTGTTGGTAAAACTTGATCTGTTAAACTCATAGTGTAAACTGCTCCATCTAAATAGTAATATGCTTTAGTTCCTTCAATATTAAATTGGCTTGGATGAAAACCATCTGCAAATTCCAATGTTGATTCTATTAAATTAGTACCAGTGTTTATTTTAGTAATTGCACCTTTAGTTTCAATTGCATTTGGCAACCAATATCTATTATCACCTTCACTTAAAACATATAAATTACCTGTAGAATCAAATGCTAACTCATCTGGGTTATCATTTACAGTTATTTCTGTTACAGAAGAAGTATTTAACGCATCAATAATTGATATTTTATTATTAGAATTAAACCCACCTTTATGAGAGATATATAGCTTATTATTTTGAGAAACAATGTGCTCTGGTCCTTCTGTTACTGGAATTGTATTTAAAACAGTGTAAGTTGATAAATCAATTTCTGCAATATAATCATCTGTTGCTAGAGATCCATCTCCCCAATTTGTTACATAACCTTTTCCATTTGCGAAAGTCATATATCTTGGATTAGTTAAACCCGTTGAAATAGTTGCTTCACTAATAAATGTGTAACGGTTAACCACTTCAATTTTATTAGATACATTTACTACTATAAACGCATAATCGCCATAAAAGGCCATACTCTGTGCTGTATCTCCTAATAATGTTCCGTTTACGTTTTCGAAAACTTTATTTTCAACATTTTGTAAATCGCCAGAAACATAAGAAACAGATGCATTTCCTCCAAAAAAGTTTCCTTCATGAGAAATTAATAATCCGTTTTCATAATCACCTCTTGGAATTGTAACTTCTGTATTATTATCTTCTGTACATGATGTAAATACTACAAGGTTTACTAAAGCAATAAATGCAATTTTTTTAAGTGTCATTTGTTTAAAAATTAAGTGTTAATTGTAAATTATAGTTTCTATTTGGCATTGGACGCAATGCTACGTTTTCGTAATAAGTATTTAAAAGATTATTCACTTTAAAACTTAAGCTATAATCTATCTTTTTTAAGTGTTTAAATTTATAACCAATTCCTGCATTAGACACTTTATAAGCTTTTAAAATGTCGCCTATAATATTTACTTGTCCGTTATATAAATACTGATAAAAAAGTGTAATCTTTTTAAATCCATAAGCCATATTTATGTTTCCTTTATGCTTTGGCACATAAATTAACTGTGTTTTATCTTTTAAGTTTCTAGTGCTTGTAAAACTGTATTTTATATCTGTTTTAATACTATGATTTCCAAAACGTTTAGAAAAAGAAGTTTCAAACTCTGCTCCTATACTTTCTACTTCGTTTATATTTTTAGGCGACCAAAATCCATTTTCTGGTGTCCATTGTATCATATCATTTATTCTAATATAATATGCGTTTAATAAAAACTGAATTGATTTAAATTTCAACTCTTGACCAAAATCAGCTTGATAAGACGTTTCCGGTACTAAATCTAAATTACCACCTGGTTGCCAATATAAATCGTTAAAGGTTGGAACTCTATAGTTTTTTGAGGCATTTAAAGTTATACTATAATCTTTAGTTAACTTACAATTAACATCTGCAGAAAAAACTAAAGGACTTTTAAACCCAGTTGTTACATCTTGTCTTGCACTTAAATTATAGGTTAATTTATTTATTTTCTGTTGAAACATTAGCGTTGTCGAAAACGCATTACGTTTAGGGTTTCCAAAACTACTACCTTCACCTTTAAATGTATTATATTCTATAATAGAATTTAATTTTATATGTTTAGGTAATTTGTATTCAAACTCGTGTTTTGCAATAAATTGCTGTACGTTTCCAAAAGAGAAATTGTCATTTTCTTTATTCTCAAAATATTTAAACTCTTCTTTTAAAGCTGCAAATTTTAAAGCGGAAGTATATTTATTTCCAATATGTTGCCATTCTAATAAATGTCTAAAATGTACATCGTTATACTTACTTTTGGATGGTGCTACTAAAGTTGCAGATAATTCGCGCTCGCCAACAAATGTATTAGTATAATACTTAATAATATCAGTATCGCTTAATGCATAACCAAGGTTTGCAAAAAATGTGGTGTTATTAAAAGCACCATTAGTGTTAACTTTATCTTTCCCAATAAACTCATAATCATTATCAGAGCTTAACCTATTAAAACCAACATTTAAAGCTAAACGTTTTGTACTTGCAGTAACTTTATAGGTTAATTGTTTTGTGTTAAAACTACCATAGTTTAATTGCACAGTATTTTTTAAAGGAGACGAAAAATCTAAATTATTATTTAAATGAATAGATCCGCCAATAGCTCCAGAACCGTGCTGTACACTTCCGCCACCACTTTTTATAGTAATTTGATCAAATCCTGCTAAAGACAACGCGCCAAAATCTGTTTGCCCATTTAATTGCGAATTAATATTTATTCCATTCCACAATACTGCTGTTTGTGAAGCACTTGTTCCTCTAAATGATGGCGAAGAAACCATTCCAAAACCATTTTCTTTAAAATAGATATTAGAATTAAAAGCAAATAAATTAGTGGTATTTGTTGGTTGTTGGTTTAATATAGAGTCGGTTAAAGTTGTTAATTTATGACTAACCCTAAGACTTTTAAGTTTTACATCGCTTAAAACAACTTCGTCTAATAACTGAATAGAATCTAACTGTGCCAACGTTATACACGGGCAACATAATAACACAAAAATGTAAATTCTTTTTTTCATAAATCAGTAAGACTTTTTACCCGAAAGTCGGTTTTGATGATGAAAAAGGCAGGTCTCCTGACTTGCGTCTTATTATAAGTCTTCCCAGAAAAAAATTTCCAGTGACATGAAGTGTTATAATAAGCGTTCTAAAAAAGAACTAAGCTTACAGTTGCGGGAACAGTATTGGATTTTAACCAAATTCCCTTTTAATTTTTGTCCATGGCGAACAAAAAACCAAATTCGAGGCAAATGTAAGAATTAAAATGAAGTAAAAAATGTAATTGAGATTTAATTCTGAAACATTGGAAAAACAATGATGTAAAAAGCAGAATTGAAAATTACTAAGAAAAGAGAAAAACACAGCAATAACCTTACTTACGAATACTATACTGCAATTGAAACAAATAAAAATCAAAAACTAATCTAATTAATTGTTTGGAAACTTGTTTGGTATAAGCGTACTTTTGATGCAAATTTCAACTAAAAAATGAAGTATTTCTATCTTTTAATTATTAGTGTTTTATTTGTTTCATGTAAAAATAACATAGAAACTTCTGGTGTTTTACCTCAAACAAAAACACAGCGTAAAACATTAAAGTATGCTGAAGGTTTTTCGATTACAAACTATGGAGACTATAAAATTCTTCAGATTAAAAACCCTTGGAAGAATGCAGACAAAACGTACTCTTATGTTTTAATAAATAAAGAAAATACTGCAAAAAACACATTTAACACAGCCAATTTTGATGGTATAATTAACACACCAATTAATAAAGTAATTACAACAAGTACGACTCATATTCCTGCGTTAGAATTGTTAGAAACAGAAAACTCCATAATAGGATTTCCTGGAACTAAATATGTATCCTCTAAAAAAACAAGAGCATTAATAGATAGCGGTAAAATTATAGAAATTGGTAAAAACGAAAGTTTAAACACAGAACGTATTTTAGAATTACAACCAGATGCTATTGTTGCTTTTGGAGTAGATGGCGCAAGTAAATCGCTTAACACTATAAAAAACGCCAATATTCCTATTATTTATAATGGAGATTGGGTAGAAAAAAGTCCTTTAGCAAAAGCTGAATGGATTAAATTTTTTGGGGCTTTATATAATAAAGAACGTATGGCAGATTCTATATTTAACACTATAGAAACTAATTATTTAAAAGTCAAGAAATTAGCACAAACAGTAAAAAACAAACCAACTGTTTTAAGTGGCGCTATGTATAAAGATGTTTGGTATTTGCCAAGTGGAGCAAGTACTGAAGCACAAATTTTAAAAGATGCCAATGTTAATTATTTATGGTCTGAAACAACTGAAAAAGGAAGTTTAGCTTTAAATTTTGAATCTGTGTTTGTGAGAGGAAAAGAAGCTGACATATGGATAAGCCCTAGCTATTACACAAGCCTTAAATCTTTAGAAGAAGGAAATTTCCATTATACTAAATTTGATGCTTTTAAAAACAAAAAAATATTCTCATTTTCTAACACAACTGGTGAAACTGGCGGCGTTACATATTATGAACTTGGGATAGCAAGGCCAGATTTGGTATTAAAAGATATCATTAAAATTTGTCATCCAGAATTATTAAAAGATTATAATACCACTTTTTTTAAATCATTAAATTAATTTGAACCTTAACAAAACATACAAATTAACCTTTCTAATACTTATTATAGTATTGGTGTTTTGTTTTGTTTTAAATTTAAGTTTAGGATCTGTAAGCATTCCTTTCTCAGAATTAATTAACTCTCTTTACGGACATTCAGATAATGAAAATTGGACGTATATTATTCAGAATTACCGTTTACCTAAAGCTATAACTGCCATTTTAGTAGGTTCAGGATTAGGGAGTTCTGGTTTATTAATGCAAACACTTTTTAAAAACCCATTAGCTGGTCCTTATGTTTTAGGAATAACTTCTGGAGCTAGTTTAGGAGTCGCTATTTTAATTTTAGGAAGTAGTTTGTTTGGCGGATTTTTAGCTACTGTTTTAGCTTCTAATTGGAGTTTAGTTATTGCATCTTCTTTAGGTAGTTTTTTAGTATTATTAACTGTTTTATTAGTTGCTAATAAAGTAAAAGACACAATGACGTTACTTATTATTGGACTTATGTTTGGTAGCCTAACATCTGCAATTGTTAGTGTATTATCCTATTTTAGTCCTGCAGATCAATTACAACAATACATTTTTTGGGGCTTTGGAAGTTTAGGTGATTTAAGTTGGGAGAAAATTAAAATATTTTTAGTTATCTTTTTAATTGGTTTAATTCTAAGTATTACTGCTTTAAAATCTTTAAACAGCTTACTTTTAGGAGATCAATATGCAAAAAGTTTAGGTTTAAACATAGAAAGAAACAGATACATAATAATTATAGCTGCAAGTTTATTAGCTGGAAGTATTACAGCATTTGCTGGACCAATTGCATTTATTGGATTAGCAGTACCACATTTAACGAGACAATTATTTAAAACATCAAGTCACAGTATTTTATTACCAGCAGTTATCTTATTTGGTGCTATCTTAATGTTGGTATGCGATAGCATTGCACAATTACCTTCAAGCGATTATACCTTACCTATTAACGCAATTACATCTTTAATTGGTGCGCCAGTTGTAATTTGGTTACTAGTAAGAAAAAAACAAATGAGTTTTTAAACTTAATTATAAAAATAACAGATATTAATTGAATAATAACAAGCAACATAGCATTTTAAAAGCCGAAAATCTTTCTGTTGGATATCAATCTAAAAAGAAAAAAACTGTTATTGCTTTAAATATAAATTTTGAATTATTCCCTGGTGAGTTAATTGGTTTAGTTGGTGCTAATGGAATTGGAAAATCAACCTTATTACGAACAATAACACAATTACAAGAACCGTTAGAAGGATTTATTCTTATAGATAAATCACCTTTAAAATCATATAGTAATCAATTATTAGCTACAAAATTAAGCTTAGTTTTAACCGACAAATCACTTTCTAAAAATCTTACAGTTTTTGAATTAGTATCGCTTGGAAGACAACCATATACCAATTGGATAGGTAAGCTTACAGAAAAAGATATTTCTATAGTTAATAAAGCATTAGATCAAACTCAAACATTAGATTTAGCACAAAAAAAATGTTTCGAACTCAGTGATGGACAATTACAAAAAGTACTAATTGCAAGAGCTTTAGCACAAGATACGCCACTAATAATTTTAGACGAGCCAACTACACATTTAGATATGTATCATAAAGCGTACATTTTAAAATTATTACAGAAAATTGCAAAAACAGCCAATAAGACCATTTTATTTTCTTCACACGAAATAAATTTAGCTATTCAGCTTTGTGATAAAATGTTGGTTATGACAACCGAAAACACATTCTATAACCAACCTTGTAAACTAATAGAACAAGGTGTTTTTCAAACACTTTTCCCAAAAGACATTGTAGAATTTGATACTGTATCTGGAAGTTTCGTTGTTAAAAAGTAACCAATCGTATTATAAAAACTTTATTATTGTTAACTTTATAAAAACATATATTTATTATGAGACTATTTAAATCAAGCATAATTATATTAATCATACTATTTACCTTTTCAAATTGTCAGGTTCAAAATTGGAAAAAAATAAAAGGTAACGGTAACATAGCTACTATAACTAGAACTGTTTCAGATTTTAATAATATATCACTTTCTGGACCTATGGACTTTGAACTAGTAAAAGGGCGAGAAGGAAAAATAACTATTGTAGGCGAAGATAATTTGTTAGACTATATTATTACAGAATCTAAAGATGGTAATTTAATTATTGAACAAAAAGACAATTATAGTTTAAGTCCTAGTAATTATAAAACTATAAAAATCACAATTCCATTTGAGTCTATAAATAATGTAACACTATTTGGTTCTGGAGATGTAATTTCTCAAAATATAATAGAGGCAGATAGTTTTACTACAAAAATTTCTGGTTCGGGTGATATCTCTTTAAATTTAGTAGCAAAAACTACAAACGCAACTATTTCTGGTTCTGGAGATATTACTATAAAAGGAAAAACAGATCATCTTAATGTTTCTATTTCAGGTTCTGGAGATTTTAATGGTAAAGAATTAGAAGCAAATAACACAAACGCAAAAATTACTGGATCTGGTGAAATTGAAGTTGTGGCAAATGAGTCTTTAATGGCCAGAATTACAGGTTCTGGAGACATTAATTACTCAGGTAATCCTTCACAAATTGATAAAAAAGTAACTGGTTCTGGCGATATCAGTAATTAATAAAACTTTAAACTAGGATGAAAAAAAGGGTTTTGATTCATTTCAAAACCCTTTTTATTCTCAATACTGAAAATCAAAACTCGTATCTTTGAATAAATTTTATAATTCAAAATGTCCGACAACATCATTCTAATCATAGCTATTCTTATTTCGTGCCTAATTGGTGCTTATTTAGGTAAACTTTTTTCAAGTTTAAAAACTAAAGGAGAACAAAGCACACTTGAAGAACGAAATACTAATCTTGAAAAACAATTTGAAGACTTCAAACAATTTTCTTCAACTGAAAACGAGAAACAAAACCAACAGTTTGCTTTACAATTAAATACTGCTAAAGAAACTATTTCTAAAATTGAAGTTGAAAGAGAATCAATAAGACGAGAAAAAGAGTTTTTAAATGCTGAATTAACTCGAAAATCTACAGAATTCGAAAACTTACAACAATTAAATATTAAACGTGAGGAAGAAGTTGAACTTAGGCAAGAACAACTTCGTAAGGATTTTGAATTATTAGCTAATAAAATTCTTGAAGAAAAATCGGAAAAATTTACACT
>NZ_JBELDZ010000051.1:9629-17468 GCF_042094015.1 Aurantibacter sp.
TAAAGAAAATATTAAACAAATTTTGAGTCCGCTACAAGAAAAAATTCAAGGTTTCGAAAAGAAGGTTGAAGATTCTCAAAAAGAAAGTATTAGTATGCATAGTTCTTTAAAAGAACAACTTATTGGCCTTAAAGATTTGAATTTACAAATGACTAAAGAAGCTACTAATCTAACCAGAGCTTTAAAAGGCGATAGTAAAATGCAAGGAAATTGGGGCGAATTAGTTTTAGAACGTGTTCTTGAAAAATCGGGATTAGAAAAAGATCGCGAGTATTTTGTTCAGCAAAATTTTACTAGAGAAGATGGCACGCGTGTATTGCCGGATGTGGTTTTAAATCTTCCCGATAATAAAAAAATGATTATCGATTCTAAGGTTTCTCTTACAGATTACGAACGTTTTGTTAATGCAGATGAAGATCAAAGACCAATCTTCCTAAAATCGCATATTAACTCAATAAAACGCCATGTAGAACAATTATCTGCTAAAAATTACCAAGATTTATACGACATAGAGTCTCCAGACTTTGTATTACTTTTTATACCTATAGAACCTGCATTTGCAATTGCTATAAATGAAGATAATTCGCTTTACAACAAAGCTTTTGAGCAAAATATTGTAATAGTTACGCCTTCAACTCTACTTGCTACTTTACGCACTATTGATACCATGTGGAATAATGAAAAGCAACAACAAAACGCTATAGAAATTGCACGCCAAGCTGGAGCTTTATACGATAAATTTGAAGGTTTAGTAAAGGATTTAACTGGTGTTGGTAAAAAAATAGACGATGCAAAAAAAGATTATTCTGCAGCTATGAATAAATTAGTTGACGGTAAAGGAAATCTTATTACCAGTGTAGAGAAAATAAAAAAATTAGGCGCAAAAGCTAAGAAATCGCTACCAGAACCTATTATTAAGCGTGCAATGGAAAATGAGGATTAATTATTTTAAAAGTTGATTTAAAACATAATTAAAGTTTTACACCTAAAATAGATTAATAAAAAAAGCTTCACATAAATGTGAAGCTTTTTTTAGGAATAAATATAGTTTATTTACTCAAGTACATTTTACGTCTTGAATATAAATCGTAAAACTCATCATCTTTTAAGCTATCTATAAATAAAATACTTTCTCCTGTACTCTTCATTTCAGGTCCTAAATTTTTATTTACATTAGGAAACTTATTAAAAGAGAATACTGGTTGCTTAATTGCATAACCTTCTAGTTCTGGTTTAAAATCAAAGTCCGTTACTTTTTTATCACCTAACATGACTTTAGTTGCATAATTCACATAAGGTTCTCCGTAAGCTTTTGCAATAAATGGTACAGTTCTAGAAGCTCTAGGATTAGCTTCAATAATATATACCATATCATCTTTTACCGCGAATTGAATATTTATTAATCCAACAGTGTTTAAAGCTACTGCAATTTTTTTAGTATGATCTTTAATTTGTTGCATTACTAAATCACCTAAGTTAAATGGTGGCAATGTAGCGTTTGAATCACCTGAATGAATTCCACAAGGCTCTATGTGTTCCATTATACCAATAATATAAACATTTCCATCTGCATCGCAAATAGCATCTGCTTCTGCTTCTATGGCTCCATCTAAATAATGATCTAATAATAATTTGTTTCCAGGAATAGATTTTAACAAGTCAATAACGTGTTCTTCTAACTCTTGCTTATTTATTACAATCTTCATTCCTTGTCCACCTAACACGTATGATGGACGAACTAATAAAGGAAAGTCTAATTTATCTGCTAAAACAGAAGCTTCTTCTGCACTTTCTGCAATTCCAAATTGTGGAAAAGGTATTTTTAATTTAGTTAATAGTTCTGAGAAACGTCCACGATCTTCTGCTAAATCTAAAGCATCAAAAGAAGTTCCTAAAACCTTAATTCCATATTTAGATAATTTCTCTGCTAATTTTAGAGCTGTTTGTCCTCCTAATTGTACAATAACTCCATCTGGTTTTTCATGACGAATAATATCATAAATATGTTCCCAAAAAACAGGTTCAAAGTATAATTTATCTGCAGTATCAAAATCAGTAGAAACCGTTTCTGGATTACAGTTAATCATTATAGTTTCGTAACCACATTCTTGAGCTGCTAAAACACCATGAACACAAGAATAATCGAATTCAATACCTTGTCCAATTCTGTTTGGTCCAGATCCTAATACAACTACTTTTTTCTTGTCAGTCACTATAGATTCATTATCTACATAAACTTTTCCATCTGCGGTTTCAATTTCAGCTTCAAACGTAGAGTAATAATAAGGTGTTTTTGCTTTAAATTCTGCAGCACAAGTATCTACTAATTTATAAACACGATTAATGTTTAATTCTTCACGTTTATTATAAACCTGGCTTTCTAAACATTTAAGCATATGAGCAATTTGCCTGTCTCCATAACCTTTTTGTTTAGCTTCAAGTAATAATTCTCTATATAATGTGTCTACAGTAAATTTAGAAATTTCTTTCTCTAAATTAAAAAGCTCTTCATACTGACGTAAGAACCACATATCAATTTTAGTAATTTCATGAATACGTTTTAATGGAATTCCCATTGCAATTGCATCATAAATTACAAAAACTCTATCCCAACTTGCGTTGGTTAATTTTTCTATAATTTGATCATAATTAGTATAACCTTTTCCATCTGCTCCTAATCCATTACGCTTAATCTCTAATGATTGAGTTGCCTTATGAAGTGCTTCTTGGAAAGAACGACCAATTCCCATAACCTCACCAACAGATTTCATTTGCAATCCTAAAGTTCTATCTGAACCTTCAAACTTATCAAAGTTCCAACGTGGTATCTTTACAATAACATAATCTAAAGTTGGTTCAAATAAAGCAGAAGTTGATTTAGTTACTTGATTTTCTAATTCATCTAAATTATAACCCATTGCTAATTTAGTAGCAATTTTTGCAATAGGATAACCTGTTGCTTTACTTGCTAATGCAGAAGAACGTGATACTCTAGGATTAATTTCAATGGCAATAATATCCTCATTTTCATCAGGACTTACAGCAAATTGAACATTACATCCACCAGCAAAATCTCCAATACTACGCATCATATGGATAGCCATATCACGCATTTTTTGATATGTTTTATCACTTAAAGTCATTGCTGGAGCAACCGTAATAGAATCTCCAGTATGAATTCCCATTGGATCCATATTTTCTATAGCACAAATAATAACAACATTATCATTTGCATCACGCAACAACTCTAACTCGTATTCTTTCCAGCCTAAAAGAGCTTTATCAATCATAACTTCATGAATAGGAGATATTTCTAATCCATGAGATAATAATTTATCAAAATCTGATTCATTATAAACAATTGCAGCTCCTGCTCCACCTAAAGTGAAAGAAGAACGAATACACAAAGGAAAACCAAATTCTTGTGCAATTTCTTTTCCTTTTAAAAATGAAGATGCTGTGGCTTGAGGTGCCATTGGCACTCCAATTTCAGCCATTAAATTTTTAAATTGATCTCTATCTTCAGTTATATTAATAGCATCTATATCTACACCTATAAGCTCTACTCCAAAATCTTCCCAAATTCCTTTCTCATCAGCCTCAATACATAAATTTAAAGCTGTTTGTCCTCCCATAGTTGGCAACACAGCATCTATTTGCGGATGATTTTTTAATATTTTAATTAATGACTTTGTATTTAAAGGCAATAAATAGACATGATCTGCTATGGACGGATCCGTCATTATTGTAGCTGGATTAGAATTGATTAAGATTGTTTCAATTCCATCTTCACGTAAAGATCGTAAAGACTGTGTTCCTGCGTAATCAAACTCGCAAGCTTGTCCGATAACAATTGGTCCTGATCCAATTATTAAAATTGATTTTAAACTTTGGTTTTTAGGCATAATATTGATTTTGAACTTACAAAATTAATTTAAAATATGATGTAAAAAAAGGCGTTACACCTAAGTAACGCCTAATATATATTAACAAATGTTAATCATTATTTTTTATGTCTTGTTTCAGAAGATACAGAAATCTTTTTTCTTCCTTTAGCACGACGACGAGCTAAAACCTTTCTTCCACTAACAGAAGCCATTCTTTCTCTGAAACCATGTTTATTTCTTCTTTTTCTCTTAGATGGTTGAAACGTTCTTTTTGGCATGTCTTATTTTTTTAAAAATCTAAATAGTAATTATTTTATAAGTTTTAGAACACTGCCTAAAACTGAGGGCAAATATACAAAGTCTTTTTAATGTAGCAAACCTAAAATTATTTTTTTTCTTGCTTTTTTTTAAATCGCTTATTTCAATAAAATTTAGTTTCTTTGTACAACTTAAAATAAGTAAGTACAAATTTATACTTTTTATATATGTTTAATAAGAATTTTAAAATATTAATTGCAGCATTAATAATAGCTTACGCTATATACGAGTTTACTAAAGGACACATTGGTAATGGTATTATGTATATTTTATTATCCTTAATTTTTGTGTTTTTATATTTTAAAAATGAATTTATTTTATTAGCATTTTTAAAATTACGTAAACAAAATTTTGATGGAGCTAAAAACTGGTTAAACAAAATAAAAAATCCAGAAACTGCTTTGGTAAAGAAACAACAAGGTTATTTCCATTACTTACACGGAATTATGTCTTCTCAAACTGACATTGGAGAATCTGAAAAACGATTTAAAAAAGCAGTATCTTTAGGCTTAAGTATGGACCATGATATGGCAATGGCTAAATTAAATCTTGCTGGAATGGCTTTAACAAAACGTAAAAAGCAAGAAGCTACCATTTTACTTAAAGAAGCTGAAAAATTAGATAAACAAGGTATGCTAAAAGATCAAATAAAAATGATGAAAGATAATATGAAACGTGCACAAGGACCAACACAACACTTTGGTCAAGGAGGATCTGCTAGAGCACAAAGACGTTCTAAACGTTAATTAAAAATTTTATATGCTTTTTTATAGTGATACTATTTACTAAAAAACATTTTTATAGCTATTAAAACCAAAAGAACACTAAATACTTTTTTTAGTAAAACCTCATTAATAGAAATTGCTATTTTAGTTCCTAAATAGCTTCCAACAATAAAACAAACAGCAATAACTAAAGCATATCTAAAATCTATAGGACTTTCTCCTGACTTATGGTATGTGTAAGCTGCTAAAAAAGTAACTGGAACTGCTAACACAGCTAAACTCATTCCTTGAGCTTGATGCTGTGTATAACCTAACACAAAAATAATTAATGGGACCATAATTACGCCGCCACCAACACCAAACATTCCGCTAAAAAAACCAGCCAAAAGTCCAATAATAACTAATATTAAAATAATATTCATTTTCATAAATTATAATTAATCATAACTTCCTTCTAAAGGAATTTCTATGGTATATAATTTCCTTGATTTATTATTTAAATGTGGTTCTCTTAACCAAGGGTTATGAAGTTTTAAGATTTTGTAATTAATACCATGTTTTTTAGAAAAAGATGCGAAATCTGATATTACGGAATCTACTTCTATAGACTTTGTTTCTATATTTTTATATAAATCTTTAGTTCTAAAATTAAACCCGTATTTATCTGGATTTGACATAATCTCTTTTAATGCTACAATTCTAAACATGTAACGTCCAGTTTCTTCACCTAACAATAAATCATAGTATTCTGTAACTTGTTGTGATTTTAATCGTCTAGAAATTCCTGCATTCCCAGCATTATATGCTGCTGCTGCAAGCGTCCAACTACCTAAATTATCTTTAGCAGCCTTTAAGTATTTACAAGCAACACGAGTTGCTTTTTCTAAATGGTAACGTTCGTCCACATTATTATTTACTTCTAGACCATATTCGCGACCAGTTTGTTTCATAATTTGCCAAAAACCACTTGCTCCAGCTGGAGATTTTACATTTTGTAAACCAGATTCTATAATAGCTAAATATTTAAAATCGTTTGGAACTCCATATTCTTCTAAAATAGGTTCTATTACTGGAAAAAATTTGTGTGCGCGCTTAAACAATAGCAACCCGTTAGATTGCCAATATGTATTTACTAATAATTCTCGATCCATACGCTCATAGATATCTGGATTATCTAAAGGGATTTTCTCACCTGCAAAATCAAGATTCTCTGGAACATGTAATGCATAAACATTATAATCATTTATTATCTTCTTCTCTACAAACTCATCTGTTGGCGGTTCTTGTAAAGCGTTTATTGATACTAAAACAATAGTTAACAACCCTACAAAAATTAATCCTTTTTTAATCACTTTCATTATCTTCAAATTTTGCTTAAAATTAATCTTTTTTTTATCAGAAATTACTTATTAACTTAGAATAATTTTTGGTAAATTTTGGTTAAACCACTTGTATTTATAAATAATCATGACGTGTGTTCCTTTGGCAATAGGTTTATAATTTGAAATATTAGCTATAGGAAAAACTGCATCATCTTCTCCATGAATATGTATACAATTAGGAATTGGTATTTCTTGGTTCCAACATACCATTTCTCTTATTGCCCAATTTAAATACCTTTTATTACTTACAGAAAGGTATTTCTCGTACAATTTTGCACGTTTAGTTAAAGTTTCCCCAAAGACATATTTAGCTAATAACTTTACGTTACCTAATAATTGTGTTGGAAGAATTTTATAGGCTTTAGTTTTGGCGACTAACTGTAAACGTTTAGGAATTTCGTACTTTGTCTTAACTGTTGAAACTAATATAAGTTTCCTTAAATCTAAAAACTTACTCATTTCCTGTACTAAAACACCTCCAAAAGAAACACCTAACAATACCGGTTTTCTTTCAGTAACTTTTAAACACATACGTTTTGCATAGTCTTGTAGGCTTTCTTTTTTTAAAGGAATTTCCCATTCTAACCAGTGAATCTTAAACTGGTCTTCTGGTAATTTTATATATTCAAAAATTGAAGGATTTGCTGCCATTCCAGGCATTAAATAAACGTGGATGAGTTCCTGATCCATAAGTAATTAGCGGAATAAGAATAGTTTATGCTGATTATTTTTTGTAAATTTACAAGATAAATGTATTAAATTCTTTGCTTTTATTTAAAGTGAAAGCGATTTAATTGAAATAAAAAATTAATGATTGATCCAGAAGCAATTGTAGATAATGAATTTTTACGTCAGTTTGAATTCACACAAGATGAACAATTAGCTACCATAGAATATTCTCAACAAGACCGAAAAATATTTTTAACAAAACTCACTATCCCTGAGGCTATTGCTTCCGATGAATTTGAATATGAGTTTATTAAAGTAATTTTAGATAGAATTAAAGAAAACGAAAGTCTAAGTGTAATGCCAACTCATCCTAGTATTGTAAAGTTTATTAGAAAAAATAGACTATACAAGTCTATGCTTCCTGTTGGTGTAAGAATCTAATTTTAAACATTAGACCAAAATAAAAAAGCTTCAAGTTCTAAATGAATTTGAAGCTTTTTCTTTCTATAAATTATAATAAAATATTATATAAACTCAAACCTAACCAATCCATCATCATCAATCTTAGTTAGGTTAACGTTATGGATTGTGTTTACTAATTCTGGATTCCACGTTGTTTTTACTTTAACATAATTCTCAGTAAATCCGTGAATATAACCTTCTTTATTTTCACCTTCAAAAAGCACACTTCTATTACTTCCTAATTGTTTTTCGTAAAAAGACCTACGTAATTTAACACTCAAGCCACGTAACATTTTACTTCGTTTAGTTCTAACGTTTTTTTGTACTACATTTTCAAAATTTACAGCCTCTGTATTATCACGTTCAGAATATGTGAACACGTGTAAATAAGAAATA
>NZ_JBELDZ010000052.1:0-629 GCF_042094015.1 Aurantibacter sp.
TTTGAGCAATAACACTACTAAAATCAAACTCTCCAAATCCATCTGCATCTGGATCGCAATATTCTAAAGGTGATGGATTAGGGAAAACAGGAGTAGCAACAATTGTTATAGTAAAGTCACTTTCATCCGAACAATTTGGTGTGGTCCCAGTTTCTGCAAAAATATAAATAGTCTGTGTTGTTGAAATAATATCGCCAGCATTTAGTTGTGTTCCAGTTCCATTTGTGCCAGTAAAATAATTTCCATTAGTTAATGTAGGTAAAGTATAACTAGAACAAGCAATTTGATTAGAAATTGAATCAACAGGGTTTATTCCAATAGTAACAGTAAAACTACTTTCATCTGTACAATTTGGAGTAGTTGCTGTTTCTGAGAAAATAAAAATAGTTTGTGTAGTTGAAATGATATCGCTAGCATTTAGTTGTGTTCCAGTTCCATTTGAGCCCGTAAAATAGTTTCCATTCGTTAAATTTGGTAAAGTATAATTTGTGCAAACAGATTGATTAGAAATTATGTCAACAGTTGGAGTTACATTTACAGTAATGGTGAAACTGCTTTCATTAAAACAATTATTAGGAGTAGTACCAATTTCATTATAAATAAAAATGGTTTGTGTAGTTGAAATAATA
>NZ_JBELDZ010000052.1:729-17298 GCF_042094015.1 Aurantibacter sp.
TCTCCAGCATTTAGTTGTGTTCCAGTTCCATTTGTAGCAGTAAAATAATTTCCATTTGTAAGTACCGGTAAAGTAAAGTTAGCACAAACCGTTTCATTAGAAAGTGTGTCTACAGGTGGATTTCCGCTAACAGTAATTGTAAAACTACTTTCATTAGAACAATTATTAGGAGCAGTACCAATTTCGTTATAAATAAAAATGGTTTGTGTAGTTGAAATAATATCTCCAGCATTTAGTTGTGTTCCAGTTCCATTTGTAGCAGTAAAATAATTTCCATCTGTAAGTACAGGTAACGTAAAGTTAGCACAAACTGTTTCATTAGAAAGTGTGTCTACTGGTGGATTTCCTCCAAAAGTAATTGTAAACTGACTTTCGTTTGGACAACTACCTACATTGTTATAAATAAAAATGGTTTGTGTTGCTGAAATAATATCTCCTGCATTTAGTTGTGTTCCAGTTCCATTAGTAGCGGTAAAATAGGTTCCGTTTGTTAGATTTGGTAAAGTATAGTTAGAACAGACTGTTTCGTCAGAAAGTGAATCTACAGGAGTAGGACTAATAGTAATAGTGAAAAAACTTTGATTGTAACAAATATTAGGAGCAACTCCAACAGCATTATAAATATATATGGATTGTGTTGTAGTTATTACATCGCCAGCATTTAACTGTGTGTCGGTTCCGTTTGGACCAGTGAAATAATTCCCGTTTGTAATAACAGGTAAAGTAAAACTTACACAATCAGTTTGATTACCAACTGAATCTACAGGTGGATTTCCTGTAATAGTAATGGTAAAACTACTTTCATTAGAACATAAGTTTGGAGCAGTTCCAACTTCATTATAAATAAAAACAGTTTGTGAAGTCGAAATAAGATCACCAGCATTTAGTTGTGTTCCAGTTCCATTTGAACCCGTAAAATAGTTTCCATTTGTAAGTGTTGGTAAAGAAAAACTTGTACACTCTGTTTCGTCAGGAAGCGAGTCTACAGGCGGATTTCCAACTTGTAATAAAGCACTGTTAGAAATTAAATTACAAGAAGAAGATGTTATTTCGCAGTGATACTGGTTGTTATCAAAAGAAATTGGTGTGTTTGAAATTGTTAACGTATTTGTTGTTGCTCCAGAATAATTAGCATCATTAACTATGTCTACCCAATTTCCAGAACTGTTAAGAATTTGCCATTGATAAGTATATGTATCACTACCAGATACTGATACAGAAAAAACAACGTTATTATTTTCGCAAATACTTTGTGAGTTTGGTGGTGTAATTGTTGGTGTATTGTTAGAAATTGGATCTGCTGTATGTGATCCTAAATTAGCACAATCCTCATTTAAATTTATAAGCCAATCACTAGCGTTATAGGTTGTCTGTGGAATTGGAGCATTTGCATTTCTAATTAAGGTGTAACCTCTTTCATTTGGAGCATTAACTATATCTACTATTGTTCCGCTTTTTAAAAGTTTAAATTCATCATTGTCATTAATTCCTGTAGCAACATTAAAGTCAACAGATAAAGATGGGCAATCCGAACCGCTTCCTAATAAAATAATAAAAGTATCTAAAGGAGCAATTGTCCCTAATGGATTATAGGTGTGACTTGGTGTTGCATTTCCAATATCTCCATAACGATCAATAATATAAACACCATCTAAAACTATTGGTGAACTTGTAGGGTTAAAAAGTTCTATTACAGCATAACTTCCTGAAAAGGCATCATAAATTTCAGAGATATAAAGGTCTCCCGTAGAGCATCCAGAAGATAGTGTGGTAAATGTTGATGGTGATATTCCAGTACATCCACCAGAACTTGTAATTGAAATATTAGAAGATTGAGTAGTTCCAGCTGGAAGATATACTGCTATTTCGGTATCATTAATGATATTAAAAGTTGCATTTATCCCGTTAAATGTTACTGTGTTTGCTGTATTAAAGTTTGTTCCAGTAATATTTATTAGCGTGTTTTCTGGACCGTTAAGTGGAGAAAAACTAGTAATTACAGGATTAGGACAGTTATTTGTGTTATTTGATAAGCCTGTCTTAAAAATAAAGAAAGTAAAAATAAGACAGAATAGTAATTTAGTATATTTCATTTAAAAAAATTAATGCCTACAAAGTTACGTATATATAGGCATTATTAAAAGAAATGTAAACAAGATGTTTAAACAAAAAATGTAAGTATTATCTTTTTAATGTAAAATGACCAGTAGTGGTTAGGCCATTTTGTCCTGTAATTATGAACCAATAATCTTCTGTTGGTAAATATGCATTATTAAACTTTCCATCCCAACCTCTACTTTTTGGAGAAAGTTGTTTTAATAACTTACCGTATCTGTTAAAAATTTTGATGTCTAAGTCAAAATTGACAGTATCAGAAATGCCTATAGGTTTCCAATAGTCATTAAACCCATCTCCGTTTGGAGTAAAGAATTTTGGAACACCTAATATAGAAATAGATTGACTTGTTAGACCGCAGCCATTTTTTTCTCTAACATATATAGTATGAAAACCTGGGGAAACACTAGTAAATGTATTTGAATTTTGATAAATTATAGATGGATTGTCTATGGCGTATTCAAAATCACCAGAATTTAAGGTTTCTATAGTTACACTATTGTTGCCTGATAATTCTGTAAAATTTATATTAGAAATTACAGGTGTTTCTACAGAATTAACATTTATAACTTGAGAAATTTGACAGTTGTTAGTATTGGTTACGATAAAAGTATATGTTCCAATGGTGTTTATTTCTATGGTTGATGAAGTTTCTGTAGGTAATGGATTATTATTAAAAGTCCAAGAATAGATGTCTGTAGGTTCTGGATTTAAAACTCCACCATTAAGTGTTATAGTTTCTGGGAAATTATTTATACAATAATTAATGGTGTAATCTGATTCTACTTCAGGTCTTTCAAGGGTATTTAGAAAAGTAGATCCAATACTAAAACAGTTATTAGTACTTGTATCAACTCTAACATAAATTAATTGTGTGTTAGGTGTGGTGTTAATAAAATTTGTAGGTATACTATTTGTACTTGCTAATGCATTAGCTTCTGAAGTGTAATAAGTTACTATTACATTAGTTGGTATTTGTGTTTGTATTTGAGATCCAATTTCATTTAAGTCAAAAGATGTAACTCCATCAATAATTTCATCGTCACAACTATTTAATGGTAAAATATTTAAAGTGTTGTTTGAAATTGTAAGTGTTAGTTTTGCTATAGAAGTACAATTAGTTCTTTGATTACCTATTACAGCATAAACTTCTTGGTTTATATTTGTGTTGCTAAAGGCGTTAGGGTTTGGTATTGGGCTTGTTTGAGATAAAGCAGCTAATTCAGAATTGTAGAAGTCAAATATTAAATCGTCTGTATGAGTTATAATTTCATTTTCAGCATTGAATAAATTATATGTTGTAAATCCATCTTGATTTTGGTCACATTGTTCTAAGGTGGCATTGTTTACTATTGGTAAATCTGCGTATTCTATTGTAATTTCCCCTGTTGAAATACAAGTACTATTTAAAGTTACTTCAACTTCGTAAAATCCTTGGTCTGTAATTGTATATTCTGGGTTGATTTGACCTAATAAATCAGCACCATTTTTTTTCCACTGATAGCTAATTGCATTACTTTGTGTTGCGTTTACGGTTAAAGTTTCTGTACCACAAAGAGCCGTTAAATTGCTTAATAATTTATCTGGACCTAAATCTGTTGTTAGTTTAAAACTTCCAGCCTCAAGGAAAACAGCAGAATCATATCTATAATTTTGTTCATCTGCAATTACTAGTTTTACGTGATACGTTTGATTAGGGATTGTATTTGCTGTTGCTGTTAAAACTTTAGTTTGCCCATTAAAATTTATTGGCGCATTATTACCATTAAAACTTTCAAAGTAAATTTCGTTTTGAGCCTCGCAACCATTTGGGATTTCTGGATGTACCGTAGTTACTTTTACAGGTGTATTTGTTTCAGGAACTAATGCTATGTTCTCATAATTAGAACTACCAACAGGTTTAATTAAAAATCCAAATAAATCCGAAAAATTACAAGTGCTAGAGTTGTTTTCTTGATATTCTTCTGAAGCAAAAATATATCTAAAACTTATTTGGTTTGCAATAGAGGTAAAGTCGAATTCTAAAATAGTAGCATTTAAAGTTCCAGATTCTTGTAATGCTATTTCTAAATCCGAATCTCCAATCCAATTTGTTCCATCATCATCAGATAATGTCGTGTTTGGTCCTTGAACATTATTAAGTTTTCCTGTACTTAAAACTATTCCAGACTGAAAAGGAAAATTAGATCCATTAGCATCAAAATAGCCAAAACTTTTTTCTGTGTTACCAAAGTTACCACTCACTGCATTTGTAACTACAACATCTGTAATACAATTACTGTCTATTAAGATGTCTTCAATTAGTTCTTGTGGTGTATAGGTTTGCTGATCTGTTACAATATTCTGAGAATAGAATATTACAGAGTAAAAGAATAAGATAAATTTTAATAAACCTTTCATTTATAGCAATTGGAAAGCAAAGATAAGCACAAACCGAATGTTTATTCTAAAATGAAATGTTAAAAATATTTTGTTATTATAGTCTAAAGTTGTCTTACATATTCTTACAAACTAATACCAAACATTACTGCATCGTTTAAAAAACCACTTTGGTAAGAGCGAACATAATCTACACGTAAAAAACGGTATTTACCAAAACCAATATTATCTAATCCAATAGAAAATTCCGAGTAAGGTTTATAGGCATCAGAACTAATAAATTTAGCACCTGTAACTAAGTTAAAATTTAGTTTGTTTAAAACTGGAATCCTATTCATTATAAAGCCCTTAAAGTTATGTTCGGAATGAAATTCTACATAGTTAGTATTAGTACTTAGTCCATAATAGGGTAAATTTTTAAATGTATTTATATGATTTCCATCTGTAATTATGTGTGTTTGATTCCCATTAAAATGCTTATAATCTATAAATGATATATTTTCAGCATTATTAAAAAGTCCTCCTTTTAAATTATAGTTAATCTCTCCAGTTGCACCAAGATTAAAACGTTGTTTTAGTGTGGCATTAAATTCATCAAAATTATAATTTGTATTAGATCCATTAAATCCTTTTTTATAACCTAAATATAAAGTTGGATATTTAGAGTTGGAAATATTGTATTTACCGTCTGGATAACTTAAATAGTTTTGTGCAAAATTAATTTTAGCATTTAGTCTAAAACTATAGAGTTCATGCGTTTTAAAAGCAGGGGTGTTAGTTGCGCTTTCGTTTAAAGGATTATTACTTGTGTAAATATCATCGCTTTGGTTAATTGTAACATAATCGGAATTATTGACTAATGCTTTTCTACGTTCATAATTTAAACCTGTACTCAGATTTAAACCGTTAAAGACTTCTTGAGAATAGTTTAAAGAAGCATAAGTTTTATCGAACAATTTCATATAATTATCTTCAAAATATAAGGTACTAATCATATTTTCAAGATTAGAAATTGGGTTGCTACCATTAAATTGAACCGCTTTAGTACCACCAGAAATATTTAAAACAGGTCTTTTAATACTATTAAATTTATAGAAAATTTGGCCTCTAACTCTTAATCTATCTTCTGCTTCTCCATAAGAAATAGCTGTGCTTACTCTAAAAAAACGCTTATATTCGTCTATGTTTTTAGTAAAATCAAAGCGCATATCACTATTCCAACCTTGAACTGTATTAAAACTTATTTTCTCTATTGGAGATGTAAATCCAATGGACCATTTTTTAGCTGAGTTTTTATAAGTATAACCACTTAATAAGTTGCCTAATTTAAATGTATTGTTTTTTTTATCTATTGAATCTAGGTATTGTTTTGAGTTTCTAACTAATTCTACACTATCTTTTTTTACATAATCTATTGCTTCTTCTTGTGTTAAAGGAACTTGCCTTTTTAGACTCCAATAGATCGAGTCTTTTTTATTTGCATTATCTTCAAAAGATAAAACTTGGCGTGTAAAATTCTTTTCCTCAAATTCTGGGTTAAAATTATAATCGCTAAAAACAACAGTATATTTCCCTTCGCCTTCAAACCCAAAGAACTTAAAATCAAAATCAAAGGTTTGAGAAATTTTTGCCCAAATATTATCAGATTTAGAAAAGGTATAAGATTGCTTTAGTTTAAATGTGTTTACAGGTGTTATTCCTGTTTGTTTTCCTGTAATATAAACGTCTACACCATATAAACTCCAATGGTCTTCCACGATATATATAATACCAGCAAAAGCCTTATCGTTTTCTCTTTTAGGTTTAATTTCAATTTTATTTATTAAAAAGCCATCTTCGTAAAAATCCCCTAATAATTTGTAATCGTAATAACTAAAAGCATTATTTGATATCGGAGAGACTATTTGTTCTCCTAATTCAAAGGTGTTATTGTAGAAATTAAAATTAGTATCGCTAGCGCTATTAAAACTAAATCCATTATTGTTTCCACTTACTTTACTGGCAACAATAGTTTCTTTTAAATCCTTTGGATATTGGTATTCTAATTTAGAAACTGTTTCGGATAAATATATAATACCTTGTCTTGTAGAATCTAAATTACCTTCAAGATCTCCAACTTCCTGACCTAAAATTTTTTCTGGCGCATTTAACAGTTTTATTAATCCACGAGAATAAAAATTGGCTGTAAATGTGTTCTGTTGTTTTAAGTTTTCTTTTCTTTTTGCAATTGCTGCTCTAATTATTGCATGTGCAGGATTTTCTTTAGAATTTATTACTACTTCGTTTAAATTAACAGATTCCTCTTCAAGTTCTGCATTTAATGTAAAAGGAAAGCTAGAAATTGTAACTTCTTTTTTAAGAGTTTTAAAGCCTAAATATTGAAAAACAAACGTATATGTCCCTGCTTTTTCTAATTCTAGTTCATATAAACCATCATTATTGGTTGTGGTTCCAATATATGTGTTTTCAATAAAAATGTTAACAACTGGTAGGATCTCGTTAGTAGCAGATGTAACTTTTCCTTTCACTTGTGCGTTTAAAAATAATGTTGAGACTAAAAAAATGCAAGTAGATATAGCTCTAATCATAAGTTGGTTTTATTTTAAAGACGTAAATTGTAATTAAATAGTTGCTTAAAAAAAACAAACCTATAAATTTAAATGAGTATTTAGAGATGTTCTAATCAAATTTTAATTAATGATTAACTTTTTACTGGCTATTTTGTCTTCACTCTTTATTTTTACTAAATATATTCCTTTAGAAAAAGCACTTAGATTTATTGTTGTATGAGAATTGGTAGAGTTAATTTCTTTAATTTTCTTACCAAGAATAGAGTAGATGCTAATATTTTTAGAATGATTAGACTTAGTTTTAATATTTAACACGGATTTTGCAGGATTTGGATACATGAAAAAATCAGTATCATAAGCAAAATTATTTATGCCTAACGTATTGTTTAAACTAATAATTGCTGCTTCCATATTTGGAAATGGTCCAATATTTCCACCAGTTCCTTGAGCAATTCCTGTATTTACAATTAAAGAACGCATTGCAGCTGGAGACATATAAGTGCCTGTTTGCGCTAAATGATACGATTGTAGTACAGCTGTAAAACCTCCTAAAGTTGCGGTTGCAGAACTTGTTCCAGAAAAAGATGGGTAATAAGATTGGTTAAAATCACTTCCAAAAACAATAGAAGAACCATAACTTGCGGTAGCATATACGTTTTGTCCCCAACCATGCATATCCACTCTTGAACCATAAGTAGAAAAACTCATTTTATTATGGCTTGTATTAGAGCTTCCTGCGCCTATAATTAATGCACCACTATCGCCTCTTGCATTATATGAATCGTAGAAAGTGTCATCTAAATTTTCATTTCCATTTCCTGCAGCTGCAACAATAATAATTCCTGCATCAGATGCTGCTTTGGATAAGTCCCAAATTACTTGTTCATATTCTGCTAAAACAAATTCTCCGTTTTGCCCACCAGTTTGCATTTCAAAAATAACAATATCTCCAGCTGTAGAATTAGCAATAGCATTAGATGTTGCAGTAACTCTATTATAGCCATATTCTTCAGTCCATTCTGGGTATAAAATATATTCGTTTGCATTGTATGAAATTCCACTAATTCCATAAGTACCTTTATCTGCAAAAACAATTCCAGCTACAGCACTTCCATGCTCTGTGTAAGCAGTTGTTGCTGCGGAATTTATTGTTGTTCCAGGAGCTAAACTTGCGTTTTGATGATCTAAATCTTCATGGTTTGTATTAATGCCATATTCTACAGCTCTAATATTTATATTAGCGCCATTAATTCCATTATTCCAAGCATACCTTATATTCATACCTGGATTTGACTCTAAATATCCTTGGTTAGGTTCAAAATCTGTAGTTATTGGACTTATATCATGTGGTGGTTTTATTGGTTGCGTATTAGCAGAATAGGCATAAAGTAATTTGTCTGTTTTTTTTAATGTATTTAAAAAATATTTTTTTTCTATTTCTGAAAAAAAGCCTTCTATTCTAAACGTGTTTTTTAGAGTGAAATTTGTTTTAGATAATTTTGAAAGCTTTTCAATTTGAGCTTTTGTAAAAGTATAGGCATTTTTAATATTAAACTCATAATCTGTGTTTAGGTTAATTAATTCAGAATGTGATAATACTTTTTTTGGTGAAGAGAACTCTAAATCTGGACTTAATTTAAAATAAAATCGCGTAAAACTTTTATTCGTTTGAGACCAAATATTTAATATAGAAAACAACATAACAACTACTACTAATACGTGTGTTTTATTAAGTGATTTCATAAGATGCTTTTTTTAGTTATTATGGTCTTTTTTTATTCTAGCTAAATCACGTTTGTTATCACGGTCTTTAATAGTTTCACGCTTGTCGTATAGTTTTTTACCTTTACAAAGTGCAATGTCTACTTTTGCATATCCTTTATCATTAATAAAAAGTCTAAGAGGAATAATGGTTAATCCAGCATTTTGTAGATCACGCTCTAAACCTTTTAACTCTTTTTTGTTTAATAATAGTTTGCGTATAGCTTTTGGTTTATGATTGTAATAGTTTCCAAATGCATATTCCTCAATAGTCATATTAACTACAAAAAGTTCGCCTTTTTCGTTAAATTCACAAAAACTTTCTGCAATTGAAGCTTTGCTAGAACGAATAGCTTTAATTTCTGTTCCAGTTAAAACAATTCCAGCGGAATAACGATCAATAATTTCATATTGAAATTTTGCTTTTTTATTAAGTATGTTAACTTTTTTCTGCATAACTATAACAAATATAAATTATTTCTAATTAATTAGAATAAACTTAGCTTTAAACTATTATTAAATAGCCTATGTAGAATGATAGTGATTATTTTTTAGAATCGATTTTAAGAAGCTATATTATTTTAAGTTTAAATAGAATACATAAAAAAAAGCAACGCTTAACTTAATTAAAGTTTTTGCGTTGCTTTTCAAACTAACCAACCAATACTATAACGAGTCTTTATTTTTAATATTTTATTTAAGCATCGTTAAAATGTGTTAAAGTTTTTTTGTAGCTAAATTACTTTCATTTCTAAAAACCAATTCGTTGTTAAACGCATCTAAAAGTATAATACTATCTGTAGTAACTTTTCCAGAAAGTATTTCTTTACTTAAAGCGTTTAATACTTCTTTTTGAATGACTCTTTTTACTGGTCTTGCTCCATATTCCGGATTATAGCCTTTTTGAGACAAATAAGTTATTGCTTCTAGTGTAGCATCAAAAACAATACCTTGCTCTGCTATCATTTTAGTAATTCCTTTTACTTGTAAAGCTACAATTTGTGTAATGTTTTCTTGAGTTAATGGTGTAAATAAAATTGTATCGTCTATTCTATTTAAAAACTCTGGTCTTACAGTTTGTTTTAATAATGCTAGAACATCTATTTTAGCTGCTTCCATTGCAGTACCTATATCTTTTACTGTATCAAAATGATGCTGTATTGCGGTACTTCCCATATTAGATGTCATTATAATAATGGTGTTTTTAAAATCCGCAATTCTCCCTTTATTATCTGTTAAATGTCCTTCGTCTAAAACTTGTAATAAAATATTAAACGTATCTGGATGCGCTTTTTCTATTTCGTCTAATAAAACCACAGAATAAGGTTTGCGTCTAACAGCTTCTGTTAATTGTCCGCCTTCATCGTAACCAACGTATCCTGGAGGCGCACCAACTAAACGACTTACTGCGTGACGTTCTTGATATTCGCTCATGTCTATTCTTGTCATTGCAGACTCGTCATCAAATAAATATTCAGCTAATGCTTTAGCTAATTCTGTTTTTCCAACACCTGTAGTTCCTAAAAATAAAAAGGTTCCAATAGGTTTCTGTGGGTTTTGTAAGCCAGCGCGACTTCTTCTAACCGCATCACTTACAGCTTCTATAGCTTCTTCTTGTCCAACAACACGTTTATGTAATTCGTCTTCTAATTTTAAAAGTTTTTCACGATCTGTTTGTAGCATTTTAGTTACAGGGATTCCAGTCCATTTTGCTACGACATCAGCAATATCCTCATAAGTGACTTCTTCTTTAATTAAAGCGTTTTCAGATTGTGTTTGTAACTGTTTTTGACTTATTTCCAGTTCTTCCTGTGCTTCTTTTATTTTTCCATATCGTAGCTCTGCAACTTTACCGTAATCACCATCGCGTTCTGCTTTTTCTGCTTCAAGTTTATAATTTTCAATGTTTTGTTTTATTTGCTGAATACTATCTACTACTGCTTTTTCATTTTTCCACTTAGCATTAATCTCGTTACGTTCTTCTTTTAAATTTGCTAAATCAGATTTAAGAGATTTTACTTTCACATCATCTTTTTCACGTTTAATGGCTTCAATTTCAATTTCAAGTTGCATTATTTTACGATCGAGAACATCTAATTCTTCTGGTTTAGAGTTTATTTCCATTCTAAGTTTAGAAGCAGATTCGTCCATTAAATCTATGGCTTTGTCTGGTAAAAAACGATTAGTAATATAGCGTTGAGATAATTTTACAGCGCCAATAATAGCTTCATCTTTTATAATAACTTTATGATGCGCTTCATACTTTTCTTTAATTCCTCTAAGAATTGAAATGGCACTTTCTGTATCTGGTTCTTCTACATTTACTTTTTGAAAACGACGTTCTAAAGCTTTGTCTTTTTCAAAGTGTTTTTGATATTCATCAAGAGTAGTTGCGCCAATAGCTCTAAGTTCTCCTCTTGCTAGCGCAGGCTTTAAAATATTTGCCGCATCCATTGCGCCTTGTCCGCCACCAGCGCCAACTAAAGTGTGAATTTCATCTATAAATAAAACAATATCGCCGTTACTAGATGTTACTTCTTTAACAACAGCTTTTAAGCGTTCTTCAAATTCTCCTTTAAATTTTGCACCAGCAATTAATGCGCCCATATCTAATGCGAAAATCTGTATATCTTTAAGATTTTCTGGAATATCTCCATCTACAATTCTATGAGCTAAACCTTCTGCAATAGCAGTTTTTCCTGTTCCTGGTTCTCCTATTAAAATAGGATTGTTTTTTGTTCTACGCGATAAAATTTGAAGGATACGTCTAATTTCTTCATCGCGACCAATTACCGGATCTAATTTTCCGTCTTGTGCTGCTTTATTTAAGTTTGTAGCAAACTTATTTAATGAGTTATAAGTATCTTCTTGGTTTTGTGATGTAACGCGATCACCTTGACGTAATTCTTCAATAGCGGTTTTTAGTCCTTTTTCTGAAACACCTTGATCTTTTAATATTTGTGCTATCTTACTATTTGATTTAAAAATGGCTAGAATAATATGTTCAATAGAAATATATTCGTCATTCATTTTTTTAGCAATAATAGAAGCCTCACCTAATGTTTTACCTGCTTCTCTAGATAAGGTTAAATCTCCTCCAGAAACTTTAGAAAAACTTTCTATTTGTTTATCTAAAACTTTGTTTAATAAGCTAATATTAACGTTTAGTTTTTTTAATAAGAAAGGTAAAACATTTTCATCTACATTGGTAATGCCTTTAAATAAATGCTCGTTTTCAATTTGTTGTTGGCCATTACTTTGCACTAATTGTTGTGCGTTTTGAATGGCTTCTTGAGATTTTATGGTATAGTTGTTAAAATTCATAACTGATGATTTTTAAGTTGAGTTCACAAACATGAACATATAATCGTTTTCTTTTTCAGATAGATGGTTTCAATTATAGAACCAAAATACAATACCGGTCAAAATGTCCTGTAAAACCTTGTTTTTACTGACTTTTTGACAATGTAAGCTTTCTGTTTTTATTAAGACTAATGCTTAAAACTTAGTAACGTTTAATATGGTAACTTTGTTTTAAATAAGTAAATATTACAATATGGGATTTATAAATAAATTGTTTGGAGGAACAAGCGAGCCGAAAGAAGAAAAGGTTTTACCTTGGATAAACTTAACAGATATAAAGCAACTTGATAGTATTGCCGAAAAATCTAAAACTAAAACGCAATTAGTATTTAAGCATTCTACTAGATGTGGCATTAGTAGTATGGTTTTAAAACAATTTGAAACTCAATACAACTTAGACTTAAATGTAGACTTGTATTACGTAGATTTATTAAATGTAAGAGAAGTGTCTAACGAAATTGGTTATAAATTTCAAGTAATGCACCAAAGTCCGCAATTGATTGTGATTAAAAATGGAGTAGCAGTGGCGCACACAAGTCACGGTGCAATAAACGATATGGATTTATCTACTTTTGTTTAAAGCAAAAACAGTATTTGCTATTTTTTATAATTTGACATTCTCCTTTTTTTAAACGAACTTCGTATAACGTGTGATAGCAAACATTAAAACGATTAGATATCACTTCACTCATTGTGCATAATTGTAAATGAAAAAACATCAGATCATATTTGATAAAATAGCTAAACTATTTAAAGAGCACTTTAAAGAAAACGCTATTATGAGTATTGGAGAATATGATGATGGATATTCTGAAAATCATTTGACGATAAAAAATACAGGAGCTTGGATTTTTTGTGATGAATACGAATTGATCTTTGGAACAGGATTTAATCATAGGCATTATAATCCCGAATTTGATGAATTATTAGATTGTTTAGATGAGTTTCAAAGAATGTTAACAAAACGAAAAAGAAAAACGGATTACTTTAAAGGTAATTACTGCTATAAAACTAGACTTGAGGTTGAATCTGCTAATAACAATTTTAAAGAATTTAGCACTTCCTCAACTTGGTACTTTTCATTCTGGAAAATAACAACGGAAAAAGTTACTATCGAAAAACCAATCATTGACTCATTGGAATTTGAAAATGCATTTATCGAAATAAAAAACTATTCACAAAACGATATATGTGTTCATAGCAGCTAGGTGATAAATCGAAAAGTTGATTTTAAAACATCACCTGAAATAAATTTCATTTTAATAAACAAGGAAATGAATAAGGCAAAAGCAGAAATTCGATTAATTAGCACAGGATTGGAGTTAAATCTCTCCAAAACTAAAGAAAAAAGGATAATAGATGAAATCAAAAAAACTGTGGGTAGAATAAGTTACAGTTGCTAACACGTTATATATTCTAGTATACTTACGAAATCCTCTCAGATTTTCTGTTTTTATTTACAATCTTTGAAACTATAATAATAAAATCAAATGTGAGTAAAGTTTAATGAATTCGCTTACAAAGCAAAAAAAAACAACGTATTTACCTTATAATTTGTATTGGTGTTATTTAATTGGATTGTAAATTTAAAGAAAAAATAATGATTAAAATAAAAATAGCTAAAGAAGCAGATGCAGTAGTTTTAGCTCTTTTAGGTCGATTAACTTGGGCTGAGTCTCATGGGCATTATATAGATGATAAAAATAACCTATTAGAGTATCTAAACAATAATTTTTCAGTTTCTAAAACGAAACAAGATGTAAACAATCCTAAGAATCTTTTCTATATTATTTGTGTTGATGATTTACCCGTTGGTTACGCAAAATTAGTATTAAATGCCATAACCGAAAGTGTAGATTCTCAAAATAATTGTCGACTTGAAAGGATCTTCATTCTAAATGAATTTATACCATTAAAAATTGGGCAACAACTTCTAAATTTTGTTGAACAAAAAGCTAAGCACTTACAATTGGATACAATGTGGCTTTCTGTTTATATAAAAAATGGTAGAGCTATTAGGTTCTATGAAAGAAATGAATTTAAAAATGTTGGAAAATTAAATTTTATAGTGAATGGTATAGACTACGAAAATATAGTTTTTTCAAAAATTATATAAATAAAACTATTCGGATACGTTAAACTGTATATAGAGACTTCTAGAGTCTTTAATAAAAAAACGCATAAAACTCAATTCAGTTTTATGCGTTTTTTTATGTTTAAATACTATTGCGCTTATTATCTAAAATTCTGTCCAGAAATAATAGATTTGAGTTTTGCTTTTAAATCTTCTCCAGTATCAAAAATCATTTGCTCGTTACTTGGAAACTGCACACGTATGTTATTTAAGTAATCTAATAAACCACCATCTAACGCACGATTATCTCCTCTTGAAGTAGCATAAAAATGCTCGAATAAAAAAGTGCTTTCAATTGGGAAACGATCTAGCAATTGGTTAGTTTTTAAATCTTTAAATTCAGCATCAGCTAAAACAGTAGAAGTTTTAAATTGTCTTGTTTCGTAATATTCGCAACGTACTTTAGTGAATTTATCTTCTTTAATATCATTTCCTAAAGAGTCTTTTTTTACATTTCCTTCTTCATCTAAAACATATTTCCAACCATCTTTAACTAATTTTTCTTTTATAATTTCACGTTCTTTAACTTGTTCTGGCGAAATAATAATATTTTTGAAAATTAAAGACATATTAAAATCGTAATCCACATTTGGTAATTTGTTATTATGGTAAACAGTCCATAAATTATCTAATCCATACGTGCTAATATTTAATAAATCCTGTTCTAAGCGTTTTGGAATTATTTGCTGTGTTTCATTTTTTAAATCTAAAGACACATAATCACGACCTTTATTTAAAGCAGTATTAATTTTGCTTCTAACATCTCTAAAGTTTGGATTAATTTTATCAATATATTGGAAATCTTGATAAGATTGTCTTGCATCAAATTTATTATTGCTATTTAATAGGGAAGAAGCTTTACTATATAAATAATCTGATGTTTTGTTTTTGTAATTCACAATATCAGAAGCATAATTGGTGAATTTCAATCTTACTTCACTGCCATTCAAATATAAAGGTAAAACTGGTTTTACGCGTTCTTGACGATTTCTTAAGTTGATGTACTTATTATAAATCTGCTCGTATTTTTCAGGATTATTATCTTTTTTTAGATAATTAATATCGTTTAAATCTCTATCTACAGCTTTATTATAAGCACGCTTTAATAAACCAATGTATTCTTGTTTGCTTTTACGCTCTTTATTAGAACTTAGTTTTCTAATAGCATCGTTTATGGCTTTGTCATAATTACCATAAGTTAATTGTTTTTCAATTTGTTTTGAAGTATTACAAGCTGATAATACTATAAATAATGAAAGGAGTAGAAGTTTTTTCATAATAATAAGTTTGTTAAATATATTTTTTTGATAAGTTATTAATATAAGCGTTTAGTTATTTAATAAGAAACTCTTAAATATTAAAATACCATTATTAGTAACACCATTAACGGTTAGTTTTAAGTTTTTCAACTTATCAGTACTTATATTGAATGTGGTTGTTTTATTTTTAAAAATATTAATATTAGGATGCCAATCTATAGTCTTAAAGTTGTTTTTAATAGATTCTGTTGCGTAATTTATTAAGCTAGATTCAAACCTGTTAAAGTTTTCAGAAAAACCAAAATCGGCAATAAAGTTGTTTAGGTTTTTGTTTTTAGTAGCTACAGCTTTACCATCAGAACCTTTAATAGTTATTAATGTAATAACACCTTTTGGATATGATGAACCAAATCCTGCTCCTCTAGGGTTTAATATAATGAATTCAAATTCTTTGGCCTGTCTAAAATCTATTAAACTTACATCTGTACCAATTGGAGATCCGTCTAAAATAACATTTAAAGGTGCATCTCCAGTATTATTGAAAGTTTTTAGATATCTTTCATTATTAAGGTATGGAACTTTATCGCTTGTGTATTTTAAGGTTACGCCAGGTAATGATTGTAAATACTGTAGAATATTCGTGTTAGAGTAAGGGGAATCTTTTGGGCTAAATACTTTTGAGAAACCAACCCCAACAATACCTCTTCCTTTTAAATTTAATTCAGTCTCTTTTTTAGCTTCATTTTTAGTTCTAGTTATAGTAACTTCGTCTAATATTTGAGCACCTTCAAACGTAACAAATTCTAAATTTTCAATAGTTGTTTTCTTTTTCTCTTCATTTACTTTTTTAAGTTCTTTAGTTTCTAAAGAATTTATATTTATAGAAGATTTGTTTTTAAATTCAGTAAATTGTTTATAAATATAAAAACCAGCATTTATAATTTTACCTTTTTTGTCTAATAATGCCAATTCATAATTAGAATCTTTT
>NZ_JBELDZ010000053.1:0-17085 GCF_042094015.1 Aurantibacter sp.
CACGACCTGCTGATTACAAATCAGCTGCTCTAGCCAGCTGAGCTACATCGGCAAAACGGTTGCAAATTTAAAATGTTTTTCAACATTTGCAAACCTTTTATTACTTTTTTTTAAAGCGAATTAATCTTTTCTATTAAAGCCATTCCTTTAGTCTCTAAATCTTTATTGATTGCCTTAAAATGAGCTTTCTTATCTTCTACTTTTTTATCGTTTACTCTTACTATTAGTTCATCAAAAGTTACAATAGCTTCATCTATAATAGCTTCACTTTTAGTATTATTCTTATCTGAATTAGTATATTCCCATACATAAACAGCTTCAATAATATCTCCTAATACGTAATTAATGTCTTTTTTTAAATCTCTTTTATTTGCCATGATAATTTATTTTGAAATGCAAAAATAGTTTTTTATTCTTTATAAATATTATTTAATACAAAGTATTTAATTAAACATAAACTTCTAACAACTCTGCATTTTTAGATTCCAAACTAAAATTATTTATAGATGCAGGTATTAAAATTGTTTCACCTTTTTTTAGATTGTAATTAATTTGATTTACAGAAACTATAACTTCTCCAGACATACACATATAAACCAAAAAAGAATCAAATGTATTTTTCTTATTTAGGGTTGTATTTATTTTAATAAAATTAGTTGTAAAGTAATTACATGATTTTATTAAGTTAGATTTATTTTCTTTTTTAGAATAATCTAACTTATAGTCTTTAACCATAGAGAAATCTATAGCATCTAGAGCTTTATCTATATGTAATTCTCTTTTAGAGCCCTCAGTGTCTTCTCTATCCCAATCAAAAACACGATATGTTACATCGCTTGTCTGTTGTATTTCTGCCAATAATACTCCTGAACATATAGCGTGAATTCTGCCTACTTCTATAAAATAAGCATCTTGGTTATTTACTTTTTCAAAATTTAATATTTCAGGAAGTGTCTTACTTTCTAAATGATTTAAATAATCTTCTTTAGTAATATTATCCTTGAAGTCAATAATCAAATTTGAATCATTATCAGCTTGCATAATATACCACATCTCAGTTTTCCCAAAAGAATTATGTCTTTCTTTTGCTAACTCATCGTTAGGATGAAGTTGTACTGACAAATCTTTATGTGCATCAATAAACTTAATTAATAATGGAAATTTATCTCCAAATATTTTATAATTTTTATTACCAACTAATTCTTCTTTATATTTTTTTAAAAGACTAGAAAGAGATTTGTTTTTTAGTAATCCATTAGACACAATAGACACATCTTCTTCCACATCACTAACTTCCCAACTTTCTCCAATATTTGGTAAGTCACTTTTTTTATTTAAAACACGATGTAATTTTTGTCCTCCCCAAATTTTTTCTTTCAAAATTGGTTCAAACTTTAATGGGTATAATGAAATCATATTAGCCTGAATAGGTTACGAAGTTACGCGGTGTTTCATATAACACAACTTCTAAATCCAAATTAGAAGCCAATCTAGATTTTATTTTTTTATGAATAACAACTGCTATATTTTCTACTGTTGGATTTAAATTTTCAAACTCTGGCACATCAAGATTTAAGTTTTTATGATCAAATGCATCTTCTACTTCTTCTTTTATTATATTTTTTAAAATTTTGACATCTAAAACAAAACCTGTTTCAACATCTATCTCTCCTGTTACACTTGCAATTAACTCATAATTATGCCCATGATAATTTGGATTATTACACTTACCAAAAACACTATTATTTTTTTCCATAGACCAATCTTTCCTGTAAAGTCTATGTGCGGAATTAAAATGCGCTTTTCTACTTACTGTTACTCTCATTGGTTATGTTTATATAATCGTAAAATTTATCGAATATTATTTTAAACCAAGCTGTATAACTATCTGGATTTATAATAATATCATTTTTAACATCCTCAGTTCGCATCCATTTAAAAGCTTCAACTTCATTAGGGTTTATAATTGGGTCATTGTTATAATTACCAATTAATATATGATCTAATTCATGTTCGGTAAGTCCGTTTTCAAAAGGCGCTTTATATATAAACGAAGTTGTTTCCGTAAGTACTGCAGTAAATCCCATTTCTTCTTGCAAACGTCTTGTTCCTGCTTCTATATTAGATTCTCCTTCTCTTTGATGGCTACAACATGTATTTGTCCATAATCCAGGAGAATGATATTTACTTATTGCGCGCTGTTGTAAAAGCATTTCATTTTTATCATTAAAGATAAAAACTGAAAAAGCACGATGCAAAACTGCTTTTTCGTGTGCCTCCATTTTTGGCATTAAACCAATTTGCTCATCAAATTCGTTTACTAATATAACTTGTTCTTCTTTCATAATAATCTTAGCAATACAAATTTAAGAAATAGCAAACGGTAAATAATACATTTTAAGTAAATTTTATCTAGCTAAGGCATTAAAACTATTCAAAATACTAATTTAATAAAACTACTTTAATCTTTAATATATAGTGTAGTTGTTTAAAATTGAACTTATATATTTGCATAAAATTCTACTCCATGTCATTTATAGAAGAAATTAATCGCAGACGTACTTTTGGTATTATATCTCATCCAGATGCAGGTAAAACTACATTAACTGAAAAATTATTGTTATTTGGTGGAGCTATACAAGAAGCTGGCGCAGTAAAAAGTAATAAGATTAAAAAAGGAGCTACTAGTGATTTTATGGAAATAGAACGCCAACGTGGTATTTCTGTAGCAACATCTGTACTAGCTTTTGAATATAATGGCATTAAAGTAAATATTCTTGACACACCTGGTCATAAGGACTTTGCTGAAGATACTTTTAGAACTTTAACCGCTGTAGATAGTGTTATAGTTGTAATTGATGTAGCAAAAGGTGTTGAGGAACAAACCGAAAAATTAGTTGAAGTTTGTAGAATGCGAAACATACCTATGATTGTTTTTATAAACAAAATGGACCGTGAAGGAAAAGATGCGTTTGAACTTTTAGATGAAGTAGAACAGAAATTAGGTTTAAAAGTTTGTCCGCTAAGTTTTCCTATTGGAATGGGTTATGACTTTAAAGGGATTTATAATATTTGGGAAAAGAATATTAATCTTTTTAGTGGTGACAGCAGAAAAGATATAGAAGAAACTATAGAAATAGATGATTTAACTTCTAACAAATTAAATGAATTAATAGGAGATAAATCTGCAAACGAATTAAGAGAAGAAATAGAGTTAGTAGAAGGTATTTATCCAAAATTTAATCAAGAAGATTATCTAAATGGAGAACAGCAACCAGTCTTTTTTGGTTCTGCTTTAAATAACTTTGGAGTTAGAGAATTATTAGATTGTTTTGTGGAAATTGCTCCAAAACCAAGAGCTAAACAAAGTGATGAAAGACTTGTAAAACCTGATGAGAAAACATTTACAGGATTTGTTTTTAAAATACACGCCAACATGGATCCTAATCATAGAAATCGTTTAGCTTTCGTTAAGATTGTTTCTGGAGAATTTAAACGTAACGCACCTTATTTACATGTTAGAAACAATAAAAAAGTAAAATTCTCAAGTCCAAATGCTTTTTTTGCTGAGAAAAAAGAAATTGTAGATATATCATATCCAGGAGATATTGTTGGTTTACAAGATACCGGTGCTTTTAAAATTGGAGACACATTAACAGAAGGAGAAGTTCTTAACTACAAAGGTGTACCAAGTTTTTCTCCAGAGCACTTTAGATATATAAATAATGCAGATCCTTTAAAATCAAAACAACTATATAAAGGAATAGATCAATTAATGGATGAAGGTGTAGCTCAATTATTCACCTTAGAATTAAACGGAAGAAAAGTAATAGGTACTGTTGGAGCACTTCAATACGAAGTTATACAATATAGATTAGAGCATGAATATGGTGCAAAATGTACTTATGAAAATTTAAACGTTTTTAAAGCTTGCTGGGTTGAGGCAAAAGATCCTAAAAATTCTGAATTCAAAGAGTTCTTACAAGTAAAACAACGTTATTTAGCAAAAGATAAACATGGACAACTAGTCTTTTTAGCAGATTCATCATTTTCTTTACAAATGACTCAACAAAAATACCCAAGCATTATATTTCATTTAATTTCAGAATTTAAGTAAATAATAATACAAAAAAAGACTTTCTATATAAGAAAGTCTTTTTTTGTATTATTTAAATTGAAGTTTTATGCTTGACCTGTAGGTCCAAAATTTAATGGAATATTAGGTTGTTCAGAATCTTTAATTTCTCCGTGCTGCTTTTCGAAACGAACAACGTTTTCATTCAACGCTTTTAAGAAACGTTTAGCATGTTGTGGTGTTAATATAATCCTTGATTTAACTTTACTCTTTGGTGTTCCTGGCATAATCTTAACAAAGTCTACTACAAATTCTGATACAGAATGATTTATAATTGCTAAGTTAGAATAAACACCTTCAGCGGTTGCTTCATCTAACTCTATATTGATTTGTCCTTGCTTTGATTTTTTATCGTTATTATTTTCCATTTTATAAATTTATTTTTTCTTTTAAAATTAATGAGTATTAATTTCTTAATTCAAAAAAAAATCCTGTTTTACAAACAGGACTTTTTTATATAATCTATAATATTAATTAATTCAAATTTTTAAAGTTTTGAATTAAAAAGTCTTATTTAATTTAAATTAGCTTCTTGCTTTACTTTAAGCATTTCGTCAAATTCTTCTTTAGAACCAACTATAATCTTTTCATAAGAACGCATTCCTGTTCCTGCTGGTATTCTATGACCAACAATAACATTTTCCTTAAGACCTTCTAGAGTATCTATCTTACCAGCTACTGCTGCTTCGTTTAATACTTTAGTTGTTTCTTGGAATGATGCTGCAGATATAAACGATTTAGTCTGTAATGAAGCTCTTGTAATACCTTGTAAGATTGGTGTTGCTGTTGCTGGTCTTGCATCTCTTGCAACAACTAACTTTTTATCTTCACGTTTAAGTATTGAATTTTCATCACGTAATTGGAACGCAGTAATAATCTGACCTTCTTTTAAAGTAGAAGAATCTCCTGCATCTTCAACAACTTTCTTTCCGAAAATATCATCATTTTCTTCAATAAAGTCTGACTTATGACATAATTGGTCTTCTAAGAAAATAGTATCACCAGAGTCTATAACTCTAACTTTACGCATCATTTGTCTAACAACAACCTCAAAGTGCTTATCGTTAATTTTAACACCTTGTAAACGATAAACTTCTTGAACTTCGTTTACTAAGTATTGTTGTACAGCTGAAGGTCCTTTAATATTTAATATATCGTTTGGTGTTATTGAACCATCAGATAAAGGCATACCTGCCTTAATAAAGTCATTTTCTTGTACTAAAATCTGACTTGATAACTTAACTAAGTATTTCTTAATATCCCCTAATTTAGACTCAACAATAATCTCACGATTACCACGTTTAATTTTACCAAAAGACACTACTCCATCTACTGCACTAACTACAGCTGGATTAGAAGGGTTACGTGCTTCAAACAATTCTGTTACACGAGGTAGACCTCCAGTAATATCACCTGCCTTAGCAGATTTACGTGGAATCTTAACTAAAATCTTTCCTATTTCAACCTTTTCAGCATCATCAATCATTATATGCGCTCCAACTGGTAAGTTGTAAGAACGAATAGCTTCGCCTTTAGCATCTTCAATAATTAATGTTGGTATTAATTTTTTATTTCTTGATTCAGAGATTACTTTTTCTTGGAAACCAGTTTGTTCATCAATTTCAACTTGATAAGTAACTCCTTGTTCAAGATTCTCATAACGAACTTTACCAGCAAATTCAGAAACAATTACACCATTATATGGATCCCATGTACAAACTACATCGCCTTTAGTCAACTTATCTCCGTTTTTAACCAAAATAGTAGAACCGTAAGGTATATTGTTTGTGCTTAAGGTAATACCTGTTTTCTTATCAGTAAGCTTTAATTCTGATGTTCTAGAAATAACAACATCTATTTCATTACCGTCATTATCTTTAGACTTAACAGTCTTAAGATCTTCAATTTCTGCAACTCCATTAAAACGAACTTCTAATTTATTATCTTCAGAAATATTACCAGCAATACCACCTACGTGGAATGTACGTAATGTTAACTGAGTTCCTGGCTCACCAATAGATTGAGCAGCTACAACACCAACAGCTTCACCTCTTTGCACCATTTTATTGGTAGCAAGGTTACGACCGTAACATTGAGCACAAATCCCTTTTTTAGCTTCGCAAGTTAATGGAGAACGAACTTCTACAGAATCTACAGAAGAGTCTTCAATACGCTTTGCAATAACATCATCAATTAACTGACCTTCTTCTGCTAGGATTTCTTCAGAAACAACATCATAAACATCGTTTAATGAAATACGTCCAACAATACGATCTTGTAGTTTCTCAACAACTTCATCATTTTTCTTTAAAGCTGAAACTTCTACACCTCTTAAAGTACCACAATCAACACTATTTACAATAACATCTTGTGATACATCTACTAAACGACGTGTTAAATAACCTGCATCGGCAGTTTTTAATGCTGTATCGGCAAGACCTTTACGAGCACCGTGAGTAGAAATAAAGTATTCTAAAATTGAAAGTCCTTCTTTAAAGTTAGAAAGAATTGGATTTTCAATAATTGATCCTCCACCAGCTGTAGATTTTTTAGGCTTAGCCATTAATCCACGCATACCTGTTAACTGGCGAATCTGTTCTTTAGATCCACGAGCTCCAGAATCAAGCATCATATATACTGAGTTAAATCCTTGTTGATCTTCACGAATACGTTTCATTGACAATTCTGTCAACTCTGCATTTGTAGAAGTCCAAATATCAATAACCTGGTTATAACGTTCATTATTAGTAATAAGTCCCATATTATAGTTTCCAGTAATCCCGTCAACTTTAACATTTGCAGCATCAATCATAGATTGTTTTTCTGGTGGGATAATAATATCTCCTAAACTAAACGATAATCCACCTTTAAAGGCGAAATTATATCCTAACGTTTTAATACTATCTAAGAAATCAGCTGTTTCTGGAACAGAAGTCACTTTTAAAATATCACCAATAATATCTCTTAAAGATTTCTTAGTTAATACTTCATTTATATAACCAGCTACTTCAGGTACATTTTCATTGAAAAGTACACGACCAACGGTTGTCTCTATAATTTGATAAACCAATTCCCCTTCTTCATTAAAGTCTTTTGCTCTTACTTTAATAGGTGCGTTTAAGTCCACTTTTTGCTCGTTATAAGCAATGTTTACTTCTTCTGCAGAATAGAAAGTTAATCCTTCTCCTTTAATAATTAAATCTTTAGTAGAACGACGTAATTTAGTCATATAATAAAGACCTAGCACCATATCCTGAGAAGGTACAGTTACTGGAGCACCATTTGCTGGATTTAAGATATTGTGAGATGCTAACATTAACATTTGCGCCTCAAGAATAGCCTCTGGTCCTAATGGTAAGTGAACAGCCATTTGATCTCCATCAAAATCTGCATTAAAAGCCGCACAAGCTAATGGGTGAAGTTGAATAGCTTTACCTTCTATTAACTTAGGCTGAAATGCTTGTATACCTAAACGGTGAAGCGTAGGAGCACGATTTAAAAGAACTGGATGTCCTTTTAAAACATTCTCTAAAATATCCCAAACTACAGGTTCTTTTTTATCTATAATTTTTTTAGCAGATTTTACCGTTTTAACGATACCTCTTTCTATTAACTTACGAATAACAAAAGGCTTGTATAATTCGGCTGCCATATTTTTAGGCAATCCACATTCAAATAATCTTAATTCTGGTCCAACAACAATTACAGAACGTGCTGAATAATCTACACGCTTACCAAGTAAGTTCTGACGAAAACGTCCTTGTTTTCCTTTTAATGAATCTGATAATGATTTTAATGGTCTATTAGAATCCGTTTTTACAGCTGATGATTTACGTGTGTTATCTAATAAAGAATCTACAGATTCTTGTAACATACGCTTCTCATTACGCAAAATAACTTCTGGTGCTTTAATTTCAACTAAACGTTTTAAACGATTGTTACGAATAATAACACGACGGTATAAATCATTTAAGTCTGATGTTGCAAAACGACCACCATCTAAAGGCACTAAAGGTCTTAATTCTGGTGGGATAATTGGAACAACTTTTAAAATCATCCATTCTGGACGATTCTCTCTATGTTCGTTAGATTCACGAATGGCTTGTACAACTTGTAAGCGTTTTAACGCTTCTGTTTTACGTTGCTTAGATGTTTCTGTATTTGCTTTATGTCTTAATTCATAAGATAACGCATCTAAATCGATACGAGATAACAAATCAATTAAACATTCAGCTCCCATTTTGGCAATAAACTTATTTGGGTCTTCATCATCTAAGTATTGGTTTTCAACACCAATAGCTTCAGCAATATCTAAATACTCTTCTTCTGTTAAGAAGTCCATTTTTTGTAATGGTTCTCCTTCTGCATTTTTAGCAGTACCAGCTTGAATTACTACGTAACGTTCGTAGTAAATAATCATATCTAATTTCTTAGATGGTAATCCTAATAAATATCCTATTTTGTTTGGTAAAGAACGGAAATACCAAATGTGCGCCACAGGAACTACTAAATTAATATGTCCAACGCGGTCACGACGTACTTTCTTTTCTGTTACCTCTACACCACAACGGTCACAAACTATACCTTTGTAGCGAATTCTTTTATATTTACCACAAGCACATTCGTAGTCTTTTACAGGACCAAAAATACGCTCACAGAATAAACCATCTCTTTCTGGTTTATGTGTACGATAATTAATAGTTTCAGGCTTTAAAACTTCACCTCTAGATTCTGCTAAGATAGATTCTGGTGATGCTAAACCAATAGAAATATTATTAAACTTCTGTACTGTATTGTTATCTTGTTTTCTTGCCATTTCTTTATAGTTTTCAGTATTCAGTATTCAGTCGCAGTAATTACTGCTGACTGAATACTGTAAACTATTTTTTACTGCTCTAATCTAATATCTAATGCTAAACCTTTTAATTCGTGCATAAGTACGTTAAAAGATTCAGGTAATCCTGGTTCTGGCATTGGCTCACCTTTTACGATAGCTTCGTAAGTTTTTGCTCTACCAATAACATCATCCGATTTTACTGTAAGAATTTCTCTTAGTGTTGCAGATGCTCCATAAGCCTCTAAAGCCCAAACTTCCATTTCTCCAAAACGCTGACCTCCAAATTGTGCTTTACCACCTAAAGGTTGTTGTGTTATAAGAGAATATGGTCCAATAGAACGAGCATGCATCTTATCATCAACCATATGCCCAAGTTTTAGCATATAAATCACACCAACAGTTGCTGGTTGATCAAAACGTTGTCCTGTTCCACCATCGTATAAATACGTATGTCCGTAACGCGGAATACCTGCTTCGTCTGTTAATTCATTTATTTCATCTATAGTAGCTCCATCAAAAATTGGTGTAGCAAAAGTACGACCTAAGTCTTGTCCTGCCCATCCTAAAACAGTTTCATAAATCTGTCCAATATTCATACGAGATGGAACACCTAATGGATTTAGAACGATATCAACCGGAGTTCCATCTTCTAAGAAAGGCATATCTTCTTGACGAACAATACGTGCAACAATACCTTTGTTACCGTGACGACCAGCCATTTTATCTCCAACTTTCAGTTTACGCTTTTTAGCTACATAAACTTTAGCTAATTTTATAATTCCTGCAGGTAACTCATCACCTACAGATATTGTAAATTTCTCACGTCTTAAAGAACCTTGTAAATCGTTTTCTTTAATTTTATAGTTATGAATTAATTCAATAACTAGATTATTTGTATGCTCATCTGTAGTCCAAGTTCCGCTAGTTAAATGTGTATAATCATCGACTGCGTTTAACATTTTCAAAGTGAATTTCTTACCTTTTGGTAGTACTTCTTCACCTAAATCATTAAAAATACCTTGAGAAGTTTTTCCATTAACAATAGAGAATAACTTTTCAACTAAACGTTCTTGTAATTCTGAAAACTTAACATGGTAAGAAGATTCTAATTTAGAAATATCTTCTTTATCCTGAGCTCTCTTTCTTTTATCTTTTACTGCACGAGAAAATAACTTCTTGTTAATAACAACTCCATGTAATGAAGGTGATGCTTTTAAAGATGCATCTTTAACATCTCCAGCTTTATCACCAAAAATAGCACGAAGTAATTTTTCTTCAGGTGTTGGATCAGATTCTCCTTTTGGTGTAATTTTTCCAATTAAAATATCACCAGGTTTAACCTCTGCACCAATACGAATCATTCCATTTTCATCAAGGTCTTTTGTTGCCTCTTCAGAAACATTAGGAATATCGTTAGTTAACTCTTCGTTACCTAATTTTGTATCTCTTACATCTAAAGAATATTCATCAATATGAATAGACGTAAATATATCTTCACGCACAACTTTTTCAGATATTACAATAGCATCCTCAAAATTATAACCTTTCCAAGGCATAAAAGCAACTTTCATATTACGACCTAAAGCTAATTCACCTTTTTGGGTTGCATAACCTTCAGATAGTACTTGGCCTTTAACAACCTTATCACCTTTTTTAACAAGAGGCGTTAAATTAATAGAAGTTCCTTGATTCGTCTTTCTGAATTTAACTAAAGGATATGTTTTAACATCACTATCAAAACTCACCTTAGCATCATCTTCAGTTCTTTCGTATTTAATAACAATTTCATTTGCATCAACATACTCTATAACACCATTACCTTCTGCGTTAACCAATACACGAGAATCAGAAGCTACTTGTTTTTCAAGACCTGTTCCTACAATTGGAGCCTGAGGTCTTAATAAAGGTACTGCCTGACGCATCATGTTAGACCCCATTAATGCACGATTGGCATCATCATGTTCCAAAAATGGAATTAAAGATGCAGAGATTGAAGAGATTTGGTTTGGTGCTACATCTGTATAATGAATCTCCTTAGGGTCAATAACAGGGAAATCACCTTCCATACGAGCAATAACTTTGTCGTGTAGAATCTTTCCACTATCATTAACTTTTACGGTAGCTTGAGCAATTAATTTATCTTCTTCCTCTTCTGCACTTAAGTAAGTAGGTGTATTTGAAATATCAACTACTCCATCTGTTACTTTTCTATAAGGAGTTTCAATGAACCCCATAGAATTTACTTTAGCATAAACAGATAATGATGAAATTAATCCAATATTCGGTCCTTCAGGAGTTTCAATTGGACAAAGCCTTCCATAATGTGTATAGTGAACATCACGAACCTCAAATCCTGCTCTTTCTCTAGACAAACCTCCAGGTCCTAAAGCGGACAAACGACGTTTGTGAGTAATTTCAGCTAATGGATTGGTTTGATCCATAAACTGAGATAATTGATTTGTCCCAAAGAAAGAATTAATTACAGACGACAAAGTCTTTGCATTAATTAAATCTATTGGTGTAAAAACTTCGTTATCACGAACATTCATACGCTCACGAATAGTACGAGCCATACGAGCTAAACCAACACCAAACTGAGAAGATAATTGCTCTCCAACTGTACGTACACGACGGTTAGATAAGTGATCAATATCATCAATTTCAGCTTTAGAATTGATTAATTCAATTAAATATTTTATAATAGTTATAATATCTTCTTTGGTAAGCACTTGCTTATCCATACCAATATCTAACTGCAATTTTTTATTCATTCTATAACGTCCAACTTCTCCTAAAGAATAACGTTGATCACTAAAGAATAACTTATCTATAATACCACGTGCTGTCTCCTCATCTGGCGGCTCAGCATTACGTAATTGTCTATAGATATGTTCTACCGCTTCTTTTTCTGAATTGGTAGGATCTTTTTGAAGTGTATTATGAATAATAGCATAATCACCTTGTTGAGCAGCCTCTTTATGAAGTAAAACAGTTTTTACACCAATTTCAAGAATCTCCTCAATATTTTCTTTATCTAATTCTGTATCACGGTCTAAAACAATTTCGTTACGTTCTATAGAGACTACTTCACCAGTATCTTCATCAACGAAATCTTCATGCCATGTATTTAAAACACGAGCAGCAAGTTTACGGCCTATGTATTTTTTTAAACCTGTTTTAGAAACTTTAATTTCTTCGGCTAGATCAAAAATTTCTAAAATATCTTTATCTCTTTCGAACCCAATTGCTCTAAATAAAGTTGTAACAGGAAGCTTTTTCTTTCTGTCGATGTAAGCATACATCACTTGATTGATATCTGTAGCAAATTCAATCCAAGATCCTTTAAAAGGAATAACTCTTGCAGAATATAATTTTGTTCCATTTGCATGAAAAGATTGTCCAAAGAACACACCTGGAGAACGATGTAATTGAGATACTACAACACGCTCAGCACCATTAATACAAAATGTACCTGAAGGTGTCATATAAGGAATTGTTCCTAAGTAAACATCTTGAACAATAGTCTCAAAATCTTCATGTTCAGGATCCGTACAATATAATTTTAATCGTGCTTTAAGTGGCACACTATAAGTTAAACCTCTTTCAATACACTCATTAATATGGTACCTAGGTGGATCAACAAAATAGTCTAAAAATTCTAATACGAATTGGTTACGTGTATCTGTAATTGGAAAGTTTTCCATGAAGGTATTATAAAGACCTTCATTGCCTCTTTCATCAGATTTTGTTTCTAACTGGAAAAAATCCTGGAAGGATTTTATCTGAATATCCATAAAATCAGGATATTCTGTTCTATTTATAATAGAAGAGAAATTTAATCTTTCAGCTTGTGTTACTAACATCAATGGACGAAATTTTGATTAAAAAAAAGTAATTTATATAGTATTTAACTATATACGACAAATGGTTTAGGTCTTAGAGACAACTCTCCAGACCTAAACCTTTGTAAAAATTATGTGGTAAGCTTACTTAAGCTCAACCTCTGCTCCAGCTTCTTCTAACTGAGCTTTTAAAGCTTCTGCTTCATCTTTAGAAACAGCTTCTTTAATGTTACTTGGAGTATCATCAACTAATCCTTTAGCTTCTTTTAAACCTAAACCAGTTAATTCCTTAACTAATTTTACAACCGCTAATTTAGATCCTCCTGCAGCTTTTAATACTACATCAAATTCACTCTTTTCTTCAGCAGCATCAGCACCACCAGCAGCAGGTCCAGCTACTACAGCAGCTGCTGCAGGCTCAATACCATACTCATCTTTTAATATAGTTGCTAATTCATTAACTTCTTTAACTGATAAGTTAACTAATTGTTCTGCGAAATCTTTTAATTCTGCCATTTTTCTACCGTTTTAATTTTTTAATTTATTTTAATTGTAAAGTGCGTTAGCTCTATGTGTTATCTTATTTTTCAGATAACGTTTTAATAATACCTGCAAGTTTACCACCACTAGATTGAAGTGCTGATATAACATTTTTAGCAGGAGATTGAAGTAATCCAATAATATCTCCAAGTAATTCCTCACGAGATTTTATGTTTACTAATGTATCCAATTGATCATCTCCAAGATAAACAGCTTCTTCAATAAAAGCACCTTTTAAAAGTGGCTTATCTGCCTTCTTACGAAATTCTTTAATAATCTTAGCTGGAGCATTTCCAGTCTCAGAATACATAATAGATGTATTACCTTTTAAAACAGATGCAAGATCTCCATAATCTTTATCTGAAGCTTCCATAGCTTTCTCTAAAAGGGTATTCTTAATTACTGATAATTTAACGTTAGCTTTAAAACAAGCGCGACGTAAATTAGATGTATTAACTGCATTTAAACCTGAGATATCAGCTAAATAAAAATTAGCATTTGATCCTAAATCTACAGTTAAGTCTTTAATTACTTGTGATTTTTCTTCTCTTGTCATAATAAAAGTATTTTAACTATAAACCTATTTTAACATCAACAGCAATACTAGGACTCATAGTACTAGACATGAAAATACTTTTCACATAAACACCTTTAGATGCAGTTGGTTTAAGTTTAATTAATGTTGTTAATAATTCATTTGCGTTCTCTTGGATTTTATCAGCACTAAAAGATACTTTTCCAATTGCCGCATGAACAATTCCAGTTTTATCAACTTTAAAGTCGATTTTACCAGCTTTAACTTCAGTTACTGCCTTAGCAATATCCATAGTTACAGTACCTGTTTTAGGGTTAGGCATTAAACCACGAGGACCTAATACACGTCCTAAAGGACCTAATTTACCCATAACACTTGGCATAGTGATAATTACATCAACATCTGTCCAACCGCTCTTTATTTTATCTAAATATTCATTTAGTCCAACATAATCAGCACCAGCTTCTTTTGCTTCTGCTTCTTTATCTGGAGTAACTAATGCTAAAACCTTAACATCCTTACCTGTACCATGAGGAAGAGATACAACGCCTCTAACCATTTGATTAGCTTTCCTAGGATCTACTCCTAAACGAATTGCTAAATCTACAGATGCATCAAACTTAGCATTCGTAATTTCTTTTACTAATGCTGAAGCTTCATTTAAAGAATAAACTTTATCCTTTTCAATCTTAGCTACAGCTTCTTTTTGTTTTTTAGTTAATCTTGCCATCTTTAATTTTTTGTAGATTAATTTGGTCCATTACCAGTTACTGTAATACCCATTGATCTTGCAGTACCAGCAATCATCTTCATAGCAGATTCAATTGTAAATGCATTTAAATCTACCATTTTGTCTTCTGCGATAGTTTTTACTTGATCCCAAGATACTTTAGCTACTTTTTTTCGGTTTGGTTCACCTGATCCACTCTTAATTTTGGCCGCTTCTAATAATTGTACAGCTGCGGGAGGTGTCTTAATAAGAAAGTCAAAAGACTTATCCTTATAAACAGATATTACAACTGGTAAAACCTTACCGGCTTTATCCTGAGTTCTAGCATTAAACTGCTTACAAAACTCCATAATATTAACTCCAGCAGCTCCTAAAGCGGGTCCAACCGGTGGCGACGGATTCGCTGCACCTCCCCTTACTTGTAACTTAACTACTTTACCTAATTCTTTTGCCATTTTAAATAATTTAGTTGATTATAATTAATTTTGGAAGCCTAATTACAATCATTTATATGTAACAATTATTAAATTTTCTCTACCTGCATATAACTTAGTTCCAATGGTGTTTTTCTTCCGAAAATTTTAACCATCACCTCTAACTTACGCTTTTCTTCATTTATATTCTCTACAACACCATCAAAACCATTAAACGGCCCATCTATAACTTTAACAGTTTCTCCTGTTGTAAAAGGAATTACAACACTTGAATTAGTATCTACTGTAAGCTCATCTACTTTACCAAGCATCCTATTTACTTCAGATTGTCTTAACGGCAAAGGATCTCCTCCTTTAGTTGCCCCTAAAAAACCTATAACGTTAGTGATACCTTTAATTATATGAGGAATCTCACCTGAAAGATTAGCCTTAATCATAATGTAACCACTAAAGTAAACTTTTTCTTTCTGTATTTTTTTACCATTTCTAATTTGAACGACATTCTCGGTAGGAACTAAAACTTGTTCTACATAATCCTGTAAACCTAAACGATTTATTTCATTCTCAATATAGGTTTTTATCTTATGCTCTTGACCACTAACAGCTCTTACAACATACCATTTTTTATCAGTAACTTCCGCCATAATTATTAACCGTTAATTAGATTAAAATACTCACCAATCAACTTACTAAAAACAGTATCAACACCCCAAATAGCAAGAGAAAATAATATGGTAAAAACAACTACTATTATAGTTAATTTTTGAGCTTCAGGCCAAGGCGTCCAAGACACATTATTCTTTAATTCTCCGAAAGACTCTTTTATATAATTTGCTACACTTGCCATTGTTTAAAATACTTTTTAATTATGATCTAAAAAATGCTTCTATAAATCAATTTCACTTTTATGCACGGGCGGAGAGACTCGAACTCCCGACACCTGGTTTTGGAGACCAGTGCTCTACCAACTGAGCTACGCCCGTAAATATAAGCTAAGGTGTTACGCAAAACGCAACACCTTAAACCTATTATTTATAAACTTTTAATTAGTCTAAAATCTCAGTTACCTGACCAGCTCCAACAGTTCTACCTCCTTCACGGATAGCAAAACGTAAACCAATATTTAATGCGATAGGCTGAATTAAGTCAACATGAATCGTTAAGTTATCCCCTGGCATAACCATCTCAACGCCATCAGGTAAAGCAATATTTCCTGTTACATCAGTTGTACGCACATAAAACTGAGGACGGTAGTTATTATGGAATGGCGTATGACGCCCACCTTCTTCTTTTTTAAGAATATAAACCTCCGCTTTAAATTTAGCATGAGGGGTTACAGAACCTGGCTTACAGATTACCATACCTCTTGAAATTTGAGATTTTTCAATACCTCTTAACAAGATACCAGCGTTATCACCAGCTTCACCTCTATCTAATATCTGACGGAACATCTCAATTCCTGTAATAGTAGAAGTCAATTTTTCAGCACCCATACCAATAATCTCAACAGGATCTCCAGTATTAGCAATTCCAGTCTCTATACGACCAGTTGCAACAGTACCACGACCTGTAATAGAGAATACATCTTCAATAGGCATTAAGAAATCCTTATCAACCTCTCTCAAAGGCTCTTCAATCCAAGCATCAACTTGCGCCATAAGCTCCATTACTGTGTCAACCCATTTTTGCTCACCATTAAGTGCACCAAGAGCCGAACCAGAAACCACAGGCCCATTATCACCATCATACTCATAGAACGATAATAAATCTCTAACCTCCATATCAACAAGCTCTAAAAGCTCCTCATCATCAACCATATCAACTTTATTCAAGAAAACAACCATACGAGGAATTCCTACTTGACGACCTAATAATATATGCTCACGAGTTTGTGGCATTGGACCATCGGTTGCCGCAACAACTAAAATAGCACCATCCATTTGAGCAGCACCAGTTACCATATTCTTTACGTAATCGGCGTGACCTGGACAGTCAACGTGAGCGTAATGACGATTTGCTGTTGCGTACTCTA
>NZ_JBELDZ010000054.1:0-16850 GCF_042094015.1 Aurantibacter sp.
ATATCTACAGAAGAGTATGCTCTAGCTAAACCGTTATTGAATACTATAATTTTACCACCATCTATAAAGCTGTCATCTATCCAATGGGGGAAATGTTGACCAAATAATTTTTGATCTAAAGCAGTACCTTTATTGTAAGCTATTGTGTTACCCCATCTAAAAAGAAAATCACCGCCTTTACCATAAGTTCCTCCAGAGTGACTTCCAGATTCTGCTATTGTAGTAGAATGATCTATTATATAAATTTCACTCATTTTTCTAGAACTAAGAATAATTTGATCCAAACTACTGTTATACTGAATAGAATTGATATGTAACCAATTTGCTACTGGAGAATCCCCATTTAAAAAATTAACATTTAATAATTCTGGATGATCAGTTACAACACCAAAGTTATTTTTAGTCACATCAAAGTCTTGAATTAAATGATCTTTTATATTCCATTCCCATACTATATTTGCACCATTTGCGCCAACTGGTTCTAACTCTAAAATTTGTTCATTAAACAACTTCGAGTCGGTTAAAAGTGAGGGGTCTCTACCTTCTGTTATAGCCTCAGCCGCTGTCATAGTTGTAACCGCTAACATTAAAATATTACCATTTGGTAAAGGATAAACATCATGATGTTGACTAATTAAATTTGAAGAATAATTATAAGACCATAGTAAATTGTTATCCCAGTCAAATAATTCTAGTTTACCTCCAACACCACCAAAAGTGATTTCTGTATTAGCTACTTTTCCGGTTCTAAGTAAATTTCCGTTTTCCAATAAATAAACTGAAGCCGCAGGTGTACCAGTAGATGTCCATTTATTAACAAGTTCTCCACAGTTATTAATTAAATAAGTATGTGTTGAATTATTAGGTGCAAACAGTGTATAACCATGGTAAGCAGCATCGGTATTATTTATTATTCCTACAGTATTTTGTGCATTAATAAAATGGATCGTAAATAAAAAATAAAATATAAATAAGTAATTGTATTTCATACTGTAAAGATAAAAAAAAAAAGTCATCTCAAAAATTGAGATGACTTTTATAAGTGTTAATTTATTAATATTAGTTACAAGCTACACCAGTACCATTTGTAATAATTCCATCAGCTGGAATTGGTCCATCAGCATATACCGTACCATCAGGTGCTGTTAAAACATAAGTGTTTTCAACATCCCATCCTGGAGGTCCACCAGCACCGTCACCTGCGTGATAATAAAATTCGAAGTCAAAACCTTCATAAATCGCAATCTCATATTCCTGAGTTTCAACTATGTATCCGAAAACACCATCTAAATCTTCATTTAAATATTGAGTTTCTGTCCCACCATTATCAAGAGAAATATAAGCACCTGACCATCCGTCACCGTAATCATCAGTCATAGATAAAGTCCAAGTACAAAAGCTTAAATCAGCTATTGATACTCTTACAATATAAGGTTTAGGAGTTAAAATTGTTCTTATACCAGCAGCAGATATTTTTAAAACCACCTCTTCAGTACCTTCAGTTTTATCAAAATCAAATAATGCTTGTACTGGGATATCAAAACTAGTAGCAAAAGCTGGTACTGTTATCTCAAAACCTTCACCAGGCACTCCTGTATCAGCATCAGTATCTTGATCTCCAGCAATTAAGTCATCTGTAGATCTTGTAGAATTTACTACTTCTATTTTAAATTGTGCAACTTTATTTATTGGTTGATCAATTGTAAATGGAATTGTAGCCATTTCTCCTTCTGTTAAATCTAAACTTGTAACAGTAGTTGTTGCAGTAGGCTTCTCAGTCCTATTGTCCATACCAGCTACATCATCTTCAGAACAACTATTAATTAGAATAGAACCTAATAATAGAAAAGCTCCTATTTTTATTTTATTTATTTTCATAATAATAAGTTTAATTAGTTAGGTGTATATGTTGCAGCAGGTAATTCAAACCAAATACCTGAAGCTACATCATCTCCATTATAAATTTTTAAATACTCAAATGTGATAGCTCCTGTTACTTCATCTACAACCGCAGGTGCATCAATTAGAGTTGCTGCAACCCATCCAGTAGCTTTAACTTCACCACAAACATTTGTGAAATCCATATATGCTGGTGCTCCACCTCCTCCACCAAACGCAAGGTATGGCATAGACTCAATTCTGTATGTGTTAGGTGCTAATTCTGTTATTACAGTATTAGGTGCAGTACTTGAAGTAACCGCAGGGCTTGTATAGCTCCCAGCATGATCAGATTGACATCCAACAAAGGTAATAGAGAATGTATTATTAGCAGAAGATACAACTGTATTATTTGAATCAGTAGTAGTTAACCTTAAAATTAACTCAGTTGGAGTATCAGGATCTAATCCTCCAGTATTAATTTGTAAAGGTAGTATACCATATCTATAACCTTCTTGCATTGTAAAAGAACTACCAAGTAAAGAAAATTCATTTCCTTCAATTGCTGTAGATGCTGGATCAACTGTATAAGAAACAGTAACATCACTTGGTAATTCTATACCAGAATTACCTCCTAAAAGATTTACAGCTACATCAACATTAACTGCTCCAATATCTGAGAAATAACTTTCTAATGTACTAGATTTTTCAAATCCGACAATGTATGCACTAGCTTCAAAACCAGTTTCTGCTTCGTCATCTACTATACATGATACACTTAAAAGTGGCAGTATAGCTAACAATAATAATTTACTTAAATTTTTCATGTTTTTTTTTTTTTAGTTAACATCCCAGAACAACTTCGTTCCAAAAGCATCAGACTGTGCTTGTGTTGGCACATTTGCTGAATTAGTTGAATACTCAGAAGAAGGATATAATAATCTGTTTGGTCTAGTAGGAGATTCTGCAATGATAGATACTGGTACATCTGGAAATCCAGTTCTAGTATACTCAATCCAGCTTTCTATTGCATTATATGGACTTAAAGCAATCCATTTTTGAGTCATAATTGCTTCAACCTTATCAGCAGAACCAGTCCAACCTAAAAGGTTAGTGTTTGCAGAAGCAGTAATATATGCATCTGCACTACCAGCAATACCTAAATTATTAAAAGAGGCTCTTATACCATCTTCAAATAATGTTTGAGCATCACCACTGATTACACCTAAAAAGGCAGCCTCTGACTGAATAAATAAAGCTTCAGCAGCAGTCATTAAATAACTAACTTGTTCAGATCCTAATAATACACCAGGTCCTAATTCAGATAATTCTACAGGAGCAGTTGTATTATCAGCACCTTGTTGCACTCCAGTTACATTTCCTGCATCAGGACCTTGAGTTACTGGCTCATAAAGTCTTAATAATCGTGCATCAAAAATACCTGTAGTAGTTCCATCTTCTGTAGTGTTACCTTTTAAGAATTCAGCAGAATAATCTGAAGGCACAATAAAGTCATTATCAAATGTATCTTCACCAGCTGAATCTTGTCCGTAATTTGCAAAAAATGGATTTTGTTTTCCTGCAGCATTTTCATAAACAGGATCTATTGTTGCATCTGAACTTAAGAAATTTTCATCTAAATTCGCAACCTCTGTATTATAAAAAGTAGTAAAATCAGCATCAACATTACTATCAGCAAAATCTTTAACTCTTAATAACATCTTTAGTTTTAAAGTGTTAGCAAATTGTGTCCACATAGACATATCTCCGTTAAAGATTACATCTTCTGCACCAACAACATCAGTTGATGTAGCCATAGTTTCTAAAGCTGTATTTACATCTGTAATTAAACCCATATAGATGTCTTTTTGATCATCATATGCAGGAGTTAAAAATTCTCCAAACTGTAATGCTTGAGAATAAGGTACATCTCCATATAAATCTACAGCATATTGTAAATAATATGACTTTAAGATTCTAGCAATTGCTTTATGGTTAGAGAAACCTGGTTTATCTGAAGATATAATCACCTGATAAGTACCTGAGTTTCTAAATAAACCATTAAAAGCGCCAGTGTAAAAGTTTTGAGTTATGTTTAAACGGAATTCATCTTGAAAACCACCAGTAACATTATTTACATCACCAGCCCAATGATTCATCATTATGTTTCCAAGTTCATTTATTGTAACTTCAAACGTAGGTCTTGGTGTAACTATTGCACCTGCTAAAAGTAAGTCAGGTGTAATGTTTTCGCTAGTAGCATCTACTTCTGTGTTATTGATATCAAGTGCATTCTCACAAGAAGAAAAACTTAATCCAATAACAGCAGCTACTAATATTTTGCTTATATATTTTTTCATAATTATATTTTATTTGTTTTAGAATGTTAAATTTAAACCTAAACCAAAAGTTTTAGTAGCAGGGTAGTTACCCGCTTGAGTTGTAATACCTGCAGCATTTCCACTTGTAAATCCAGCTTCAGGGTCATTATAACCTCTGTTTTCTGCTGGTAAAATAGTAAATGGATTTCTTGCTGTAGCACTAAGACTTAAACCTTTTATGAATGAGTTTTTTAGTAATTCATCACTAAAATCATATCTTAAAGATAATTCTCTTACTTTAAATGCTGTAGCATCTAAAATATGGTTTTCTCCAACATTTCTGTAGTTATTAAACCAGTTAATATAAGAACCAGCTGTAGTTCCTCCAGAAGGAGTACTTGTGTTTGCAATATACGTACCTGGATTAGTTGGGTCTTCAATAGCTGAGTTTGGTAATATAAAAGCACCACGTCCACCTTGAGCAGTTTCAACAGCATGACCAGACCAAGTTAAGTTAGATTTTGTGTCAGAATAGAAAACATGTCCTGTTCTGTAATCCATTGTTGCTTGTAAAGTCCAGTTTTTATATCTAAACTTAGTATTTAAGTTAAGAATATGTTTTGGTGTAGTTCTACCTGCAACTTTTAAGCCAGCAGCTTCAACTGGAAGTCCTGTAGGGCTAACAATTACTCTTCCTAAATCATCTCTTTCATAATAGTTAGTTTGGATTACTGGGAAGTTTTCTCCTTCAATTGCAAATACTTCAGCAAAACCTGTAAATCCACCTAAAGTTACTTCTGTTGCTTGATCAGAAACTTTTACAACTTCATTTTCAGAAGTATAGTATCCAAGGTTAACATCTAAGTTTATCTTATCTGTTTTAATTACCTTAATTCCTAAATCAATTTCGTATGCAATACCTTTAGTTTCACCAACGTTAATTGTAGCTCTAGATAATCCTGATGCAGCAGATGCTCCAACAGAAGTAATTTGATCTGTAGTATTAAAAGATTGGAAACTACCATCTAAAGTTACACGGTCTTTAAACATACCTAAATTCATTCCAAATTCAAAAGAAGTTGTAAATTCAGGAGTTAACAAAGGATCTGTTATTGTTTGATCTGCAATAAAAGAGTTTTGTCCTCCTAAAGGAAATCTAGGTGCTTGATTAACTAATGGTGTAATTTGATAAGCTCCAATACCTCCATCATTACCAACTTTTACATAAGCAGCAGTAAATTTAAGGGCATTTAAAGTATTAGACTTTAAGCTTGGAAAAGCTTTAGTTGCAATAAATGAACTACTAACACTTGGGTAAAAGAAACTATTGTTAGAAGGGTCTAAAGTTGAAGACCAGTCATTTCTACCAGTAACAGTTAAATATAAGAAATCTTTATATCCTAAATCTATGTTAGCAAAAACACCAATTCTAGAATTTGATCTTCTATCATCATCTGTCAATGCATCAGAGAATCCATTGTTTAGGTTAGATGAATTAAAAATACCAGGTATTGTTAAATCCTCTCCTCCAACAGAAGTAAAACTACTTTTGTTATACTGATTGTTTGCACCTACTAAAGCGTTAAATGAAATATCATCAGTTAACATATAGTCAAAATTTAAGAATAAATCTGTGTAATATTGACTTGATCTTGAATTGTTAAATTGGAAATTTGACACTAAAGTTCTATTTGCACCAGTATTATTTACAATTTCGTCAGGCTCATCATATCCATTTTGATAAGATAATCCATTTCCTTCATTAATTCTTGCACTTGTAACAATTTTTGCAGAAATATGATCATTAAATTTAAAACCTAAATCAAAATTCATTGCAACATTGTTACTTTGACTTACTGCTCTTTGGTTATCTCTGTTCCAATATGGATTAGTAAAGTATGCATTCCAGTGTCCTTCATTTCCTGAATTCTCAAATGCAGTTATTGGAACGTTACCTGGAGTTTGTAATAATTGTGTGTATAAGTCACCATTATGCCTATCTGCAGTGGTATTTGTATATATTACGTTAGATCCAAGTGTCCATTTACCTAAAGTTTTACCTGCACCTACAGTGAAAGTATTTCTTTTTCTAGTGTCATTTTTGATAACAAATTCTGTATCAACATTTCTAGCACTAAAGTTAATATACCCATCACTATCTCCAGCTGATATAGAAACTGAGTTTTGTTTAGTTATACCTGTACTAAAGAATTCTTTAATATGGTCGCTTCCTCTTGAAGAGTAAGGTGCCATAATAAAAGTTCCATCAGCTTGAGGTAAACCAACAGGTACCATTTGCCCATCATATTCTGGACCCCAACCACCATTTTCATAAACTATGTTTTCAAAGCCATTACCTAAATCCCAACCTTGACCATATCTAGTCTGTCTTTCCGGCACGTAATCAACAACCTCTAAATCAAGTGAACTGTTAAACTTCACACTAGCTTTAGATCCGTCTCCTGAACCTTTTTTTGTAGTTACAATAATTGCACCATTTGATCCTTGAGAACCATATAATGCAGAACCAGCAGCTCCTTTAATTACGTTTACGTTTTCAATTACATTAGGATCTAAAGAGTTTAATATTGTTGTACTTGTACCATAAGCTACACCATCAATTACAATAAGAGCTTCATTACTCCCAGAAATTGAACGGTTACCTCTTAATACAATTCTGTTATCACCATCAACACCATTACTAGTTTGTGTAATTTGTAAACCTGATACCTTACCAGATAAACTATTAACAATGTTTGGGTTGTTAGCTTTAACTAAATCCTCAGTACCTACTTCTTGGTAAGCAGTAGTTACTTCGTCTTTTTTTCTTTTGATACCAAAAGCAGTTACAACAACTTCCTCTAATTGAGAATCTAATTGTAAAGTAACACTTATTGTGTTTTCTGCCCCAACAGCAACTTCTTGATCAGCATAACCAACATAGCTAAATACTAATACATCACCTGTGTTTGCTGTAATTGAATAATTACCATCAAAATCTGTTGATGTTCCATTTGCAGTTCCTTTTACTAAAACTGTTGCTGTTGGTAACGGCAAACTGTTTTCGTCGGAAACAACTCCTGAAATTGTTTTTTCTTGTGCGAACGTTAGTTGCACAACAAACGCTAGAAATAGCGTTAAAATTCCACTAAACTTTGTTTTCATTTTATTTTTTATTTGAATTAGTCTAGGTCAAAAATCATAATAAAAAGTTAATTAAACAATAAATATGGGTTAAATTTTCTTTTTATTTTTAAAAAGCAGCTGTTTTTAGGGGTTTGTGCTTAGAAAAATGTTTTTAAACTGATATGTATTTTTGCATTCGAAAATTTTAATTTGGTATTTTCTGTTTTACCAGTGGCTATTATTAAATTTAGTAGTCCGCTTTTTGTTTTGGTTTCTATCCCTAGACCTAAGCTTATTAGTTTTTCTTTTTGATCTAAATTTATATTCTCGAAGTATGCAAAATCAGTTATTGTATTTATGCTTATAGAATTATTTAATGTATGTATATATTCTATATTGATTGTATTAAAAGTATTTGCTTCTATTTTGTTTTCATCAAAACCTCTTATGGTGTTTATTCCTCCAAAGCGATATAACTCGTTTTGTATTAAATCTTTGCTAAAGAGTTTTTTGTTTGTATTTTTTATGTGGAAATAGTTTTTTTGATTTAGAGTTATTAGTTTTGATGCAATTATTTCAAAACTCACTTGATTTGTGTTCTTGCTAGTTGTTTTTCGTGAACCGTAGTTGCTTTTAATATTTAAGTAAAATACGTCTTTTTTATTTTGGTCTTTTGTGTTGGTTTTTTTGAATTCATAGTTTAGAAATGCACTATTGGTTGTGTAATCTATTAAGTTGTTATCTATGTTGTTTTTTGTTACTTTTGAATTCACACTTTCTATTCCTATCCCTATTTTGCTTCTATTTCCAATTTTTTTAAAAAACTCTTCTGATATATTTGTTGTAGTAAACGTGCTGTCTTTTGAAAAAATATTTAAACTAGATTTTGAGCTAATTGCTGTTTTAAGGATATAGGGTATGTTTAGTTGTATATTTATTAAACGCTGCTTATTTTCGTCACTCCTGTAATTGAGAGATATTTCCTCCCCTTTATTGAAATTATTTAGTAAGTTAAGGCTTAGGTAGCCTGTGAAATCTAATTTACCATTATTTTCATCTGTATTGAAACCTATAACGCCATCAAAGCTGTTTCTTTTTTCTTTGTCGATATACATATATATAATCGTGCTATCTTTTTTAAAAAGTAATTCTGGTGTTTTGGATTCTTTAGCAAATTTTAGTGTATTTAATTTTGATGATTGTTTCTTTATTGTGTTTAAATTAATAATTTGATTTGTTCTTAAGTCTAAATGCCTGCGTATAAATTTTCTTGGGAATTTCTCATACCCTTTAATAATAATTTTATCAGTTTTTCTTTTCTCTCCTAATTCTATAAGAAGCTCAGCTGTTAATACGAAGTCACTTTTTTTTATGTTAATCAATTTAATTTCAAAAAACATGTTCCCTTTTTCTTTTATTTTTTCACCAATATCTAGAAGTAAAATCTCTAAATCTTCTGTGTTTATGCTTACTTTATTCTTTTTATTAATTTTAATTTTTTTTGGGATATATATAATGTCTTCTATGTTTAATTTAATTTCAATTGTTTTTAGTTTGTTGTTGAATTTTATAACGTATTCTTTTTGAGGAGTTAGTGTGTCGTTTTTTTTGATTTCGAAATCAAAATAGCCTAGCTGTTTTATTTTTTTTACAACTGCTCTGTAGGTGAAGTCTTTTTTGTGGTTTAATTCTTTAGTTATGTTGTTTGCTAGATTTTGGTTTATACTGTCTATAGGTTTTATTTTTATTTTAGAGCCCTGAGATAGGCAAGGCCAAGTAAGAATTAAACTCAAAAGAATTATGAATGTTTTTAGTTTTGCCAATTTGTAACGCTTTTTTAGTAGTGTAAACTTAATGTAAAATCTAATAAATTGCTTGTTTGTTAGGTGTTTTCTGTGGTTGAATTTAAAATTAATGAATTATGGTTTGAAGTATGGAAATTAATCACTACATTTGCAGTCCTCTAAGAAGAGGATAAGCTAAATTATATTATTAATATGCCAACAATTTCACAATTAGTACGAAAAGGAAGAGCCAAAATAACCAAGAAGAGTAAATCGGCTGCTTTAGATTCGTGTCCACAAAGACGTGGTGTGTGTACTCGTGTTTACACAACGACACCTAAAAAACCAAACTCAGCAATGCGTAAGGTGGCAAGGGTTCGTTTAACGAACGGTAACGAAGTAAATGCATACATCGGTGGTGAGGGACACAATTTACAAGAGCACTCGATAGTATTGGTTAGAGGTGGAAGGGTAAAGGATTTGCCAGGAGTTAGATATCATGTTGTTCGTGGTGCTTTGGATACCGCAGGTGTCGAAGGAAGAACACAACGTAGATCTAAGTATGGTGCAAAACGCCCTAAAAAGTAATTTTAAAAACTTTAAGAAGAAGACATGAGAAAAAGAGCAGCGAAAAAAAGACCGCTTTTGCCAGATCCTCGTTTTAACGACCAGTTAGTAACTCGTTTTGTTAATATGATGATGTGGGATGGTAAGAAGTCAGTAGCTTTTAAGGTGTTTTATGATGCAATTGACATCGTAGAATCAAAGAAAACAGATGAAGAGAAGACAGGATTAGAGGTGTGGAAAGATGCTTTAACTAATGTTATGCCTCACGTAGAAGTGCGTAGTCGTAGAGTTGGTGGAGCAACGTTTCAAATCCCTAACCCAATTCGTGCAGATAGAAAAATTTCTACAGCAATGAAATGGTTAATTAGTTTTTCAAGAAAACGTAACGAGAAGTCAATGGCTCAACGTTTAGCATCAGAAGTTTTAGCAGCAGCTAAAGAAGAAGGTGCAGCAGTTAAGAAAAGAGTAGATACTCATAAAATGGCTGAAGCGAATAAAGCATTTTCACACTTTAGATTTTAATTGAAATGGCTAGAGATTTAAAATTCACAAGAAATATTGGGATTGCAGCTCATATTGATGCAGGTAAAACTACAACAACAGAGCGCGTTCTTTATTATACAGGGGTTTCACATAAAATTGGTGAAGTGCATGATGGTGCTGCAACAATGGACTGGATGGCGCAAGAGCAAGAAAGAGGTATTACTATTACTTCTGCTGCTACAACGTGTACTTGGAAATTCCCATTAGAAAACGGAGAGGCTGTGCCGGAAACTAAAGGGTATCATTTTAATATTATTGATACTCCTGGTCACGTAGATTTTACTGTAGAGGTAAATAGATCTTTACGTGTGTTAGATGGTTTAGTGTTCTTATTTAGTGCAGTTGATGGTGTTGAGCCTCAATCTGAAACTAACTGGAGGCTTGCAGATAACTATAAAGTGCCAAGAATTGGTTTTGTTAACAAAATGGACCGTCAAGGGTCAGACTTTTTAGGTGTTTGTCAGCAGGTAAAAGATATGTTAAAGTCTAACGCGGTGCCAATCGTTTTAAATATTGGAGACGAAGAAGATTTTAAAGGTATTATTGATTTAGTAAAAAACCGTGCTATTGTATGGCATGATGAAACTCAAGGTGCAACTTTTGATGTGATTGAGATTCCTGAAGATATGAAAGAAGAAGCTCGTAAGTATAGGGCTTTATTAATAGAAGAAGTAGCTGGATATGATGAGAATCTTTTAGAGAAATTCATGGAAGATGAAGACTCTATTACAGAAGATGAAGTTCATGTTGCTTTAAGAGCTGCGGTTATGGATATGGCTATCATACCTATGATTTGTGGTTCTGCATTTAAGAATAAAGGTGTTCAATTCTTATTAGATGCTGTTTGTCGTTACTTACCTTCACCGGTAGATAAGGAAGGTATTATTGGGACAGATCCTGATTCTGGTGCAGAGATTTTGCGCAAACCAGATGTAAAGGAGCCTTTTGCTGCTTTAGCATTTAAAATTGCTACAGATCCTTTTGTTGGTCGATTAGCATTCTTTAGAGCATATTCTGGGCGCTTAGATGCAGGTTCTTACGTGTTAAATAACCGTTCTGGTAAAAAAGAACGTATTTCTCGTATTTACCAAATGCATGCAAATAAGCAAAATGCAATTGATTTTATAGAAGCTGGAGATATTGGAGCTGCTGTTGGATTTAAATCTATTAAAACAGGAGATACACTTTCTTCTCAAGAACATCCTATTATTTTAGAATCTATGGACTTTCCAGATCCAGTAATTGGAATCGCGGTTGAGCCTAAAACTAAAGCAGATGTTGATAAATTAGGAATGGGATTAGCTAAGCTAGCTGAAGAGGATCCTACTTTTACAGTACGTTCAGACGATGCTTCAGGGCAGACTATTATTTCAGGAATGGGTGAGCTTCACCTTGATGTAATTGTAGATCGTTTAAAGCGTGAATTTAATGTGGAAGTTAACCAAGGTCAGCCACAAGTTGAATATAAAGAAGCTATTACTGCATCTGCAGACCATAGAGAGGTTTATAAGAAACAATCTGGTGGACGTGGTAAATTTGCAGATATTGTATTTACTGTAGAGCCTGCAGAAGAAGGTGCTATTGGATTACAATTTGAGTCTGTTATTAAAGGTGGTAATGTTCCTAAAGAATTTATACCTTCTATTGAGAAAGGTTTTAAAGCAGCCATGGTAAATGGTCCTTTAGCTGGTTTCGAAGTAGATGCTATGAAGGTTACTCTAAGAGATGGATCTTATCACGATGTGGATTCGGATCAATTATCTTTCGAATTAGCTGCTAAATTAGGATTTAAAAATATTGCTAAAGCTGCTAAAGCGGTGATTATGGAACCAATTATGAAACTTGAAGTTATTACTCCAGAAGAAAACATGGGTGATATTGTTGGTGACTTAAACCGACGTCGTGGTCAAGTAAGTGATATGGGAGATAGAGCTGGTGCCAAAACTGTTAAAGCTACAGTACCATTATCAGAAATGTTTGGATATGTTACAACATTAAGAACATTATCTTCTGGTAGAGCAACATCAACAATGGAATTTTCACACTATGCTGAAACACCTTCAAATGTATCTGAAGAGGTTATAAAAGCTGCTAAAGGAGAACAATCTTAAAAGTTAAGAACATGAGTCAAAAAATAAGAATTAAATTAAAGTCTTACGATCATAGCTTAGTAGACAAGTCTGCTGATAAGATTGTAAAAACAGTAAAAAGTACTGGTGCTGTAGTAACGGGTCCAATTCCATTACCAACTCACAAGAAAATTTTTACAGTATTACGTTCACCTCACGTAAATAAGAAGTCTAGAGAACAATTTCAACTAAGCTCTTATAAGCGCTTATTAGATATTTATTCTTCATCTTCTAAAACAATTGATGCTTTAATGAAACTTGAATTACCAAGTGGAGTTGAAGTTGAGATTAAAGTTTAAGTAATACACAACATGTCCTAAGCTGCGTGCGAAGGAAAAACGGTTAAAATACAATTCAAGGCTGAAACGTATTTTTCAGCCTTGAATTTTTTAAATTAATAATAAATAAATAATAATTATGTCTGGGTTAATTGGAAAAAAAATCGGTATGACCAGCATTTTCGACGAAAATGGAAAAAACATTCCATGTACAGTAATCGAAGCTGGACCATGCGTTGTTACCCAAGTCAGAACTGAAGAAGTAGATGGTTATTCTGCACTTCAATTAGGTTTCGATGACAGGACTGAAAAAAGCGCTACAAAAGCTGACTTAGGTCACGCTAAAAAAGCGGGTACGTCTGTTAAAAGAAAATTAGTTGAATTTCAAGGTTTTGATGAGGAGTACAAATTAGGAGATACTTTAACAGTAGAACACTTCTTAGAAGGAGAGTTTGTTGATGTTGCAGGTACTTCAAAAGGAAAAGGGTTTCAAGGGGTTGTAAAACGTCATGGATTCGGTGGTGTAGGTCAAGCTACTCACGGTCAACACAATCGTTTAAGAGCGCCAGGATCTATTGGAGCAGCATCTTATCCTGCAAGAGTTTTCAAAGGTATGAAAATGGCCGGAAGAATGGGTGGAGACACAGTAAAAGTTCAAAATTTAAAAGTGTTAAAAGTAGTTTCTGATAAGAATTTACTTGTGGTTAAAGGATGTGTTCCTGGTCATAAAAACGCTTACGTAATTATCAAGAAATAATGAAAGTAGCAGTTTTAGATATTAACGGAAAAGAAACAGGTAGAAAGGCAGACCTTTCTAATACTGTTTTCGGGATAGAACCAAATAATCATGCTGTTTACTTAGATGTAAAGCAATATTTAGCAAATCAAAGACAAGGTACGCATAAGTCAAAAGAAAGAGCTGAAATAGTAGGTAGTACCCGTAAAATTAAAAAGCAGAAAGGTACTGGTACAGCTCGTGCAGGTAGTATTAAGTCTGGAGTTTTTAGAGGTGGAGGACGTATGTTCGGACCGAGACCTAGGAATTATGCTTTTAAATTGAATAAGCAATTAAAAAGATTAGCTCGTAAATCTGCCTTTAGTATTAAAGCAAAAGAAAATTCTATAGTAGTTTTAGAGGATTTCAATTTTGAGTCTCCTAAAACTAAAAACTTTGCTGCAGTACTAAATGCCTTAGACTTACAGAACAAAAAATCTCTATTTGTCTTGGGTGCTTCAAATAAAAATGTATATTTGTCTTCTCGTAATATACAAGGTTCTGATGTTGTAATGAACTCAGAATTAAGTACTTACGAAATAATGAAGGCAAAGCAAGTTGTTCTTTTAGAGAGCTCTTTAGAAGAAATTGTAACGAATTTAAGTAAATAAGAAAGCGATGAGTATCTTAATTAAACCTATTATCACAGAAAAAGCAACAGCAAACAGTGAATTAAACAACTGTTTTAGCTTCTTCGTGAAAACAAAGGCGAACAAGGTAGAAATTAAAAAAGCAGTTGAAGCTGCTTATGGCGTTTCTGTTGAAAAAGTTCGTACTATAAATGTCCGTCCAAATAGAAAAACTAAGTTTACAAAAACTGGTATTCAACATGGTAAAACAAATGCTCTTAAGAAAGCAGTTGTACAATTGGCGGAAGGTGAATCGATTGATTTATACACTAACATGTAATTTAAAGACAAATGTCAGTAAGAAAATTAAAACCAATCACACCAGGACAGCGATTTAGAGTTGTAAATGGATTTGACGCCATTACAACTGATAAGCCGGAGAAGAGTTTATTAGCTCCGAAAAAACGTTCAGGTGGTAGAAACAGTCAAGGACGTATGACAATGCGCTACAAAGGTGGCGGTCATAAACGTCGTTATCGTATTATGGACTTCAAGAGAACTAAGGATGGAATTCCTGCTCAGGTTGCATCTATTCAATATGATCCAAACAGAACAGCATTTATTGCGTTGTTGAATTACCAAGATGGTGAAAAAACATACGTGATTGCTCAAAATGGTTTACATGTAGGTCAAACTTTATTATCGGGTGATAATGTGTCTCCAGAAATTGGAAATACAATGTCATTAGCTAATATACCTTTGGGTACTATTATTTCATGTGTAGAATTACGTCCAGGTCAAGGGGCTGTTATGGCTCGTAGCGCTGGTGCATTTGCTCAGTTAATGGCACGTGACGGTAAGTTTGCTACAATTAAGTTGCCTTCTGGTGAAACTAGATTAATATTAATTACTTGTAGAGCTACTATTGGAGCGGTATCTAATTCAGATCATCAATTACTTGTTTCAGGTAAAGCTGGTAGGTCTCGTTGGTTAGGTCGTCGTCCAAGAACTAGACCAGTAGTAATGAATCCTGTTGATCATCCAATGGGAGGTGGAGAAGGTAAATCTTCTGGAGGTCACCCTCGTTCAAGAAACGGTATACCTGCTAAAGGGTTTAGAACTCGTTCAAAGACTAAAGCAAGTAATAAGTACATTGTAGAACGTAGAAAGAAATAATAAGATATGGCAAGATCATTAAAAAAAGGACCTTACGTTCATTATAAATTAGAGAAAAAAGTTGCTGCTAATGTTGAGGCTAATAAGAAGACTGTTATAAAAACATGGTCTAGAGCTTCGATGATTACACCTGACTTTGTAGGACAAACTATTGCAGTACATAATGGCCGTCAGTTTGTGCCGGTTTATGTTACTGAAAATATGGTAGGTCATAAATTAGGAGAATTTTCACCAACAAGATCTTTTAGAGGTCATATCGGTGCAAAAAATAAAGGAAAAAAATAATAAGCTATGGGAAGTCGTAAAAAACAAATGGCAGACGCTATTAAGGAACGTAACAAAACTGTTGCTTTCGCAAAACTTAATAACTGTCCTACGTCACCGAGAAAAATGCGTTTAGTAGCCGATTTAGTAAGAGGTGAAAAGGTAGAAAAGGCGCTTAATATTTTAAAGTTTAGTTCAAAGGAGGCTTCTAATCGTTTAGAGACATTGTTATTGTCTGCGGTTGCTAACTGGCAAGCTAAAAATGAAGAGGCTGATGTAGAAGAAGCTGAATTATTTGTACAAGAGATTAGAGTAGATGGAGGGGCAATGCTTAAAAGATTGCGTCCAGCACCTCAAGGTCGTGCACATAGAATAAGAAAACGTTCAAACCACGTAACAATCGTAGTTGGAGCTAATAATAAAACACAAAGCTAGATAGAGATATGGGACAAAAAACAAATCCAATCGGAAATCGTTTAGGAATTATCAGAGGATGGGAATCTAACTGGTATGGTGGAAACGATTATGGTGATAAACTTGCCGAAGACGATAAGATTAGAAAATACGTTCACGCGCGTTTATCTAAAGCTAGTGTAAGTAGAGTAATAATTGAGAGAACTTTAAAACTTGTAACCGTTACTATCACTACTGCAAGACCTGGTATTATTATCGGGAAAGGTGGTCAAGAGGTAGACAAGTTAAAAGAAGAACTTAAGAAGATTACAGGTAAAGAAGTTCAGATTAATATCTTTGAGATTAAAAGACCTGAATTAGATGCTTTTTTAGTAGGAACAAGCATTGCTCGTCAAATTGAAAATAGAATTTCATATAGACGTGCAATCAAGATGGCTATTGCTGCTACAATGAGAATGAATGCTGAAGGGATTAAAATCCAGATTAGTGGTCGTTTAAATGGAGCTGAAATGGCACGTTCTGAACATTACAAAGAAGGACGTATCCCTTTATCTACTTTTAGAGCCGATATTGATTATGCTTTAGTTGAGGCACACACTACTTATGGTAGATTAGGTGTTAAAGTATGGATTATGAAAGGTGAAGTATATGGTAAAAGAGAACTTTCTCCATTGGTAGGTTTGTCTACTAAGAAACAAGGAAAAGGTGGACGTCAAGGCGGTAAGTCACAGCCACGTCGTAGAAAGTAATTTTTTTAAAGAAAAGAACAAATGTTACAGCCTAAAAGAACAAAATTTAGAAAAATGCAAAAAGGACGTATGAAAGGGAACTCTGGTAGAGGTCACTTACTTTCAAACGGAACTTTTGGAATAAAATCATTAGATTCTAACTTTTTAACATCACGTCAAATTGAAGCTGCTCGTATTGCTGCTACTCGTCATATGAAAAGAGAAGGTCAACTTTGGATTAAAATATTTCCAGACAAGCCTATTACAAAGAAACCTCTTGAAGTACGTATGGGTAAAG
>NZ_JBELDZ010000055.1:0-16378 GCF_042094015.1 Aurantibacter sp.
TTATTCTAAATCTATTTTAAATTATTGGAAATTCCCAATACTCATAAGTTCATCCTTAACTGCATTATATATCTTTATATACACTATTATACAATTAGAAAACTATGCACTTTTAGTTGGAAGTATTGGCTTATTTATTATACTAGCCATAGTAATGTATGTTTCTAGAAAAATAGAATGGACTAACTAATATAAATTTAAAAGCGACTTATAGAAATATAGGTCGCTTTTATATAATTCCAAATGATTAAGTTCAACTCTAAGTTTGCCTTAATAACCTTATACTTATTGGCTACAGAAATTTGTTTTGCTTTATTTCTAAAAGATGGTTTTATTCGTTACACCTTTGGAGACTTTTTAGCAACCATTTTATTGTATTGTGCCATAAAAAGCGTATTCAACTTAAAATCCAAATACATTGCTTTTATAACATTAAGCATTGCTTTTACACTAGAGGCTTTTCAATATTTCAATCTATTAGAAGTTCTTAATCTACACCATTACAAACTACTTAATATTGTAATGGGATCTCATTTTAGTTTGGAAGATGTTTTAGCTTATACCTTAGGGACTTTATGTATTTATTTTATAGATAAATAACACTACTCATTCTGTATTAACACAAAACAAAAACCTTAAAAAAAAAGAAAAGATAAAAACTAAGCTCTATTCTTCTCTTGAATTTTCCTAACAATATTAGCAGCTGTATTTCTAGAAAGTACTCTTGGCAATAATGCCAAAAACTTATTAAAACCACCAGGAATTGCATAAGTTTTTCCTTTGTGCATGGCTTTATAACCATATAAAGTTACTTTTTTAGGGCAACCCATATTAAAACCAATTTTTCCTTTATCTTCTCCTTCTTGAACGGTTTTCTGAAATAGTGTTTTTGTTGGTCCAGGACAAAAAGCGGTTACAGTAACTCCAGTACCTTTTAACTCGTTTGCTATAGCTTCAGAAAAAGATAATACATAGGCTTTTGTAGCATAATACAATGCCATTAATGGTCCTGGTTGAAATGCTGCTAAAGAAGAAACATTTAACACTTTACCACTTCCGTTTGTTACCATATCTTTTAATAACAACTTTGTTAAATGCGTAGTTGTAATAACATGTAGATTCAACATTCCTAATTCGCGTTCCCAATTATTTTCATGAAACGAACCAAACATACCAAAACCTGCATTATTGATTAAAACTTCAATAGTGTAGTCTTTAACTTGATTAAATAATTTCTGTGCAGACTCTTGTTTACTTAAATCTTGAGCTATTGTAATTACTTTAATGTTGTAGTTTTCTTCTAAAATACTTTTTTCTAATTGTAATTTATCAGTGTTTAAATCCACCATAACAATAGTGTATTTATCTTTAGCTAATAAATTACAAAACTCTAATCCTAAACCAGAAGCTGCACCAGTAACTAGAGCTGTTTTATTCTTTTCCATCTACAAAATCTTGTAGATAGCTATATCTATCTGTTAATTTTCCATTTTCTGTCATTTTTGCTCTAGCTAAAACACCATCAACATCATTATTATAAAATGCAGGAATAACATGTTCTAAAAATGTTTCACCAAAACCTTCAGAAGCATCTTTAGGTAATTCGCAAGGTAAGTTATCTACAGCCATCATTGTTATGCAATCTTTAGCATTAAAAGCAACTTCTTGTTCTGTTTTAGCATCATAACCATAAAAAGGATCTGCTATAGTAGAAGGTCTAATTGTACTTGCAACTGGTCCGTCTATGTCGCAAGACACATCTGCAACCAAATTTATTCTAAAGTCTGGATGCTTTGCATCTTCACGGGTAAATAAAAATGGAGCACCATCTCCATAAAAATGACCTGCAATAAAAAAGTCAGTTTCTTTAGCATAAGCCATAAAATTACTTTGATAACCAGATGGATCTTTGTAAAATTCATATTTATTTCCGGCTTTGCCGTCTGTACGTTTGTTATATTCCATAACATCTGACATACAATAAACTGGTTCAGTAAAATCTCCAGTTAAATAAACCGTATCTGTAACTTCTTTAATTTTTAAATGATCTAAAATTTCTTTAGCGCCTTGAGCAACTTTACCTGTTCCTGTTAAAACTATTTTAATATTTGGAATAGTAATTTTATCCAATTCTGCTTTTACAGCATCTAAATCTGCTAACGTTTCTACTTTAGGTAAATTGAATATTCCATCGCGTAGTCCTAAAGCTCTAAATCCATTATAAGCGCCAACTCATCCCGCATAACGACCAAAACCAATAAGTCTAGAATTATTTTCACGAACAATAGTTTCGTGATCATACATTTCTATATTTTTGTCTAAGATAACTTTAAGTAACTCACGATTGTAAGGTTGCTTCTTAATAGTATGACTAAAAAAGAAATATTTTTTATTAGGAATTAACGCATCCATTGGCACTTCTTTTACACCAATCATTACATCTGCATCACTTACATCTTGAGCAACTTCAAATCCTAAATCTTCATATTGACTATCTCTAAAAACACGTATATCCGAAGACTCAACAATTATTTCTGCTTTTGGAAATTTTGTTTTAAATTCTTGTAAAGCTTCTGGAGAGAATACCACACGTCTGTCTGGTGGATTTTTACGTTCTTTAATGATAGCGAATTTCATATTTATTTTGTTTGGACTAGTATAACTTAAAATGATGCTGCTAAATTAATATTAAATTAATGCGCTAGCAAATAATTTATTTTACAAGACTTAGCTCTTGATTGTTATTCTTTAGTACTTAATTCTATCTAATCTATAAGTTGCTAATCGATTTTTAATCTTAATCTTTTTAGAAAGTTGAATTGGTATAGTGTTTGAACTATAATTTTTGTTAATTTTGCTAATTCGCGTTATTAATTACTCATAGATTGTTTTTTGAAACAATTCGTGAATAGTTCACAATTAAAAATGGGGTCGACTGGTTTTGACAGCGAGATTTATGAATTAGTAAGCACGTCGAGTAATGAAATTATACTCGTAAATACTTATTTCAACTTTTTAATCGGCGAGAATAACTACGCTTTAGCTGCATAATCTGAATTATAGTAAGATTAAGCCTCGGTACACAAGGTGTACAAGCTTTATGTCTCCGGAAAGCCTTGATTGGCGGCGTTCCATTTTGAGGCATCGAAAATGTCAATATAGATTTAGTGAAGCTTTGGCACTATTTCGAAATAAAAAAGCTAAGCTAAAAACAGATTGTCTTTAATCAGTTTTTAGTCGAAAATCTAAGAAAAGGATAAACGTGTAGAAAGCTGATTGATGACTTGTTTGGACGAGAGTTCGATTCTCTCCGACTCCACTTTAAACCCTACAACTATTATGTCTGTAGGGTTTTTGCTTTAGAATTGACAGGAGTTGCTGACAATATAAAAAATTAAATCTTTATGACTTTAGAAGAATTAGTTGGAACATATAACATTACTGGTAAAAATCAAGATGAAGAAAACTCAGACTATAAAGGAGTTTTAGAATTAAGCTTAGATTTTGATAATAGAATTGTAGCAAAATGGAATATTTATGAGAACCAAACTCAACTAGGAAAGGGCTTTTTTAAAGACAATATATTAGTTATTAACTTTAATTACCTGTCTGAAGATTTTAAAACCTACAAAGGTGTTGTTGTTTACAAATGTGTAACTAAAGATATTCTAGAAGGTTTTTGGTCTGAAAAGCATGGAAATCCGTTATACTTAGGCCAAGAAACGGCTTATAGAACTAAACCCGTTACTAGCTTAAATTAAGCTAATTATCTTCCCATTCTATTACTTCTAAATTCTTTCATTTTCTGTAAAACAATATCTTGGTATTCTTGCTTTGATACTTCTTTTCCTTTATTTGGAATAACAATTTCTATTTCTTCTTCAGGGTTAATTACAATTTTTGAACATAGTATAGTTGTATTATCTGCGCTTACTTCTAAAATTAAGCCTGGTAATCCAGAATATTCTAAAGGACCAGTAGCAACTGGTATTTGCAACGTATACCAAGCTTCTACTTGCGTTAGTTCTATTTGGTTTTCTGTACCATCTTTCTTTTCGGCAGTTCGTAATTTCCCCCAAGAAAAGGCATACCAATTAAGATCGTTTGTTGGAATTAAAGCATTAGCTCTAAAGCAGGTGTAATTTCCAATTTGTTTAGTTTCACCACTTAATTGCCAATCAATTTTTAGCAAACTATCTTTAACCATAAATCGTTTACCATAAAATTCTTGATTTTGAATTTGGGTTTTACTTTTTAAATTTTTGTATTGTAGGCCTGGTGTAAAATTCTTACCCCAAGAATCTGTTGCTCCAGATATAGCATCTATTTTTTCTTCTTCATAAAAGCTAGATTCTTCTTTATTAAAAGACAATACATATGTTTTTTGTAATCTATTTTTTAATCTAGAGGCTACATCTTTCTTTTGTGCTTCTGTTAATTGATTTCCCCATTTACCTAAATCCATTTTTTGTTTTGAAAAATAATAAGCTTTAGCTTGAAAATCATCCAACGAAACATATTCAAGATCTCTATTTACACTAGTCGTGAAAATCAATAACAACGATAAAAGGCTTAATTTTAAAAGATTACTTTTCATAATATAATTTCCTATTTTGTTTAACAAAAATACTAAAATAATAAACATAATAAACTTCTATGTGAAAATTTTAACATTAATAAGCATTAAACCACTCAAAATGATCTTTCATTATTTTAGATTTATTCATATTAATATACTCTATAAATGCTTTGGCTACATAAGACATATTTTTAGAACTTAACCAAATAAGATTCCAATTACTAACTATAGGTAAATCTTTAACTGGAATAACTTGTAAGTCTCCATTTTGCAGTTCATTTTTAATTCCAATTAAAGGCATTATTGAAAAACCTAACCCAGCTACAACAGCTTGTTTTATAGCTTCATTAGAGGTTAATTCTATTTTTTTATAGGTAGATATTTTATTAGAAGCCATAAAACGCTCCATTGCATATCTGGTTGCAGAACCTTGCTCCCTATATATTAAAGGCAATTCCTCAATCTCTTTAATAGATAGGTTTTTATTTTTAAGATGGAATTGCTTTCCTCCAATTAAATACAATTTGTTATCCATTAGAGAAATCGTTTCAATTTTAAGATGCTTTGGCAAAGTAGAAACCATAGCAAAATCTATATCATTATTTTCTAAAGCTTTTACAACAGAAGCTTTATTAGTTACATCCATAACCAAATCTACACCAGAATTTTTCCTTATAAAGTCTGTTAAAAAATATGGCATAGCGTACTTTGCTGTAGAGACTATAGCTAGTTTTAATTTACCTGCTAATTCACCCTGAAAAGCTAATGCTTGATAGTTTATTGATTCTACCTGAGATAAAATAGCCTTAGCTGCCAATGTAATTTCTTCACCAAATTCTGTAATATAAATTCTTCTTCCAACAACTTCGAACAAAGGAATTTTAAATTGGTCTTGAAACTTTTTTAATTGAATAGATACTGCTGGCTGAGTCAAAAACAACTCTTCAGATGCTTTCGTAACACTCTTTAGGTCTGCAACTTTATTAAATATCTCTAATTGATGTAATGTAAAGTTCATAGTATTTAATTATATATAACATAATAAATATAAATAAAAATATATACAAATAAGATGTAATCTTTGCACCAAGAAAAATAAACACAACATTAAAACACAACAAAATGAAACCAAAAACAAAAAAACACACATCTAAATCAAGAATAGCAACACCTAACAAAATAAGTGTTCTAATATTTTGCTTACTGAGCCTATTTTTTATTTACCTATCATTAACCAATAATAGTTTATTCTTAACAGAACTACTATTAAGTTTTAGTCTTATTGGATTTGCTCTTCTAAATAATGTTACAAATAAATAATATGGATTTAAATATACTTATAGATAATCTTACAAACCCTGCATTACTTTTTTTCTTTTTAGGAGTTATAGCGGTTCAACTAAAAAGCGATTTAAGTATTCCTGAAAATTCGTCTAAATTCATTTCTTTATATCTTTTATTATGTATAGGGTTTAAAGGTGGACAAGAATTAGCTCACAGTACTTTTAATATGGAAATACTTTGGTCTTTACTTTTTGGAATCCTATTAGCCACTATAGTTCCAATTTATACTTATTTTATTTTAAGAAAAAAGTTTAGCATAGAAAATGCCGGAGCAATAGCTGCTGCTTACGGCTCTGTAAGCGCTGTAACATTTGTAACAACCATAGCTTTTTTAGAAATGAAAAACATTCCTTTTAGCGGACATATGGTTGCTGTAATGGCATTAATGGAAGCACCATCTATTATGATTGGCCTTATTTTAATGACTATATCAAAAAAGAAGAAAAAGAATACTGAAAAAAGCATTCCAATGAAGAAAGTAATACATCACTCTCTAACAAATGGAAGCGTATTACTTATTATTGGAAGTTTAATTATTGGATTTCTAACTAGTGAAGCACAAGCTGAAGGCATCAAACCTTTTACCACAGATATTTTCAAAGGTTTTTTATCTGTATTTCTTTTAGATATGGGAATTACTAGCGGACGTAAATTATCTGATTTTATCAAAAAAGGTTGGTTTGCCTTTGTTTTTGCAATTTTAATACCAGTACTAAACGGCTGTCTTGTAGCAGTTGCTTCTGGTCTATTTATGGAAACTACAGGCAATAGACTTTTAATGGCCATCTTAGCCGCCAGCGCATCTTACATTGCCGTACCAGCAGCTATGAAATTAGCAGCTCCAAAAGCAAGCCCAAGTCTTTACATACCAATGGCATTAGCTATAACTTTCCCTTTTAATATTACAATAGGAATGCCATTATATTTATGCATAACAAACATGTTATAACAAATATTTATAATATAAATAAAATATATAAATAAAAACATATCAACTATTTAGTTGAAATTTGTAAAATAAAATAAAAACTATGGAAACTTTAGAATTATTAAAATCAGACATTAAAAACGCAAAACAAAATATTAACCTAATTGACGGTTGTTTTTCTTCAAGTGAAGCTTCAGATATAATAAATGCGCTATTAAAAGTTAAAATAAATTTTCATAAGCTTCATAGACTTTCTATTACTGAAGGAAATAGCAAAGACAAATGCGAGGTAGATAATTCAAGAATAAATGAACTTATTAATGAAGAAGCTTTCGCAAAAGCCTTTTTTACTCAAGCTAGACTTCAGGGTAAGAAATTAAAAATGACAAGTACAATTAATATAACTGTAGAAGATTAATTATAATAAGTGTTAAATTAATTTTTAAAAAGCCAAAACTAAATGTTTTGGCTTTTTTTATGCAAGCTATTTATTTAATTGGCTTCCATTTTGAGTATCCACCTTCTAAATCGTAAATTTTAGTAAAACCTAAATCTTTCATTTTTTTTGCACATTTAGCACTTCTCCCTCCTTTTTGGCAAAATACAATTACAGGTTTGCTTTTATCTAATTCTTTGATTTGAACTTCAAAATCATCAGATAGAAAATCAATATTCTTAGCATTTAATATAGATCCTGCATTAAACTCTTTAAGTGTCCTAACATCAACTAACTGAACTTGATCTTCTTTTAGAATCAACTCCATTTCTTCTTGTGTAACCAATTGTATCGTTTTATCGTCTTTAGCAATACAACTAAAAAATAAAATTACAGCTAAAAAACCAACTACTTTTTTCATATTATATAGCTGTTTCTCCTTTCCACTCCATAAAACCACCTAATAAGTTATAAGCGTTTTCAAAACCTAACTGATTCATAACTCCACAGGCTTGACCGCTTCTTCCTCCTGATTTACAGTAAACAAAATACGTTTTAGACTTATCTAAAGCTTCAATTTCATCAATAAACCCTTGACCTTTATGTATATCTATATTAATTGCATTTGGAATATAACCTTCTGAAACCTCATCTTCAGTTCTAACATCTAAAACAATCGCGTTATCAGAATTTTTTAATTGTGTAATCCACTCGTCTTGAGATAAATTCATTGTAATATGTTTTTTTATTTATTAATAACAAAAATACATTATTTATGCCAAAATGTTAAAAAACTTATTTTTTGATTTTTTATGCTTAAAAATTTGAAAACCGAACCAATCGTCACTATATTTGCTTCGTAATTATGAAAAACAGAACAACAATTAATTGGTGGTGGAACTTTCGAAACTAAACGTCGTGAGCAAAACCATTATATCTATAAATTAGACTAAGGCTTATCTTTCACGATAAGCCTTTTTTTTGTTTAAAATTATAAATGGATTTTAGGACATTGGATATAACACAATTTAGATACTGAAATAAAGTTAGCATAAATGAATACATTTCAATTAAAAACACATTTTAAAAAAATTCTTGCAGATACCATAACACCTGTTAGTATTTATTTAAAAATACGGGATAAATTTCCAAATAGTATTCTGTTAGAAAGTAGCGACTACCACGCTAACGATAATAGTTTCTCTTACATTTGTTTTAACCCTATTGCAACTATTAAAGTTGAAAACGAATTGGTTTCTCAAAGATATCCTGACAATTCTACAACAATAGATAAGGCAGAAAACGTAACACAACAAATACAAGAATTCACGCAACGGTTTAAAGCCGACGAGAATTTAGATTTTAAATTTATAAACAATGGTATATTTGGTTATACTGCTTACGATGCGGTCCGCTATTTCGAAGATGTTTCGATTTCTAAAAAACCAAAATCTTTAGACATTCCAGATATTCAATATGCTGTTTATAAAAATATCATAGCAATAAATCATTTTAAAAATGAAGCATACATTTTTGCACATTGTTATAATTCTGAAAACAATGTAGATGAGGTTTTTCAACTTATAAAATCAAAAAATTATGCGACCTATAAATTTGATACAAGTGCAGAGATAACATCAAATTTATCTGATAGCGAATACAAATCTCAAGTTGAACAAGCTAAAAAACACTGTGCTCGTGGCGATGTTTTTCAATTGGTTTTATCAAAAAAATTCAGTCAAGAATTTAAAGGCGATGAGTTTAACGTATACAGAGCTTTAAGAAGCATAAATCCATCACCTTATCTATTTTATTTTGATTATGGAAGTTTCAAAATTTTTGGAAGTTCTCCAGAAGCACAATTAGTTGTTAATAAAGGTACGGCTGAAATTCATCCAATTGCAGGAACTTTTAAACGTACTGGAAACGATGAACAAGATGCTGAATTAGCTAAAAAATTAGCTGCAGATAAAAAAGAAAATGCAGAGCACGTTATGCTAGTAGATTTGGCAAGAAACGACTTAAGTCGCCACGGAAGTCAGGTTAAAGTAGAGACTTACAGAGAAGCACAATTTTTCTCTCACGTTATACATTTAGTAAGTAAAGTTACAGGTAAAGTTCACGCTAACACACCAACAATGCAAGTGGTTGCAGACACATTTCCAGCTGGAACATTAAGTGGTGCACCTAAACACAAAGCTATGCAACTTATAGAGCAATACGAAAAAACGAATCGTGCTTTTTATGGTGGAGCAATTGGATTTATGGATTTTAAAGGTAATTATAATCACGCCATAATGATTAGAACTTTTTTAAGTAAAGATCATGAACTACATTGGCAAGCTGGCGCAGGAATTGTATCTAAATCTACTGCCGAAAGTGAATTACAAGAAGTATATAATAAATTAGGTGCGTTAACTAAAGCTATAGAACTAGCAAAAGACATTTAAAATGAAAAAAATATTAGTTATAGATAATTACGACAGTTTCACATACAATTTAGTTCACTATTTAGAAGACTTAAATTGCGAGGTTGTAGTAAAAAGAAACGATAAACTAACGCTTGAAGAAGTAGATGCTTTCAATAAAATTTTATTATCACCAGGACCTGGAATTCCAGACGAAGCAGGATTATTAAAAAACATTATAAAACAATATGCTCCAACAAAAAGCATTTTAGGGATTTGCTTAGGACAGCAGGCTATTGGTGAAGTATTTGGAGGAACACTAATAAATTTAGACGACGTATTTCATGGTGTAGCAACAGACACAAAAGTTATTGTTGATGACGAAGTTCTTTTTCAAAACATGAATAAAACTATAGAAGTTGGTAGATACCATTCTTGGGTTGTAGACTCTAATTTACCTGAAATACTAGAAGCTACATCTTTAGATAAAAACGGACAAGTTATGTCTTTACGCCATAAAATCTATGATGTTCGAGGCGTACAGTATCATCCAGAAAGTGTATTAACACCAAATGGTAAACAAATTTTAGAAAATTGGGTTAACAGTTAAGAATATAACTTCGATTAATTTTCAAAAAAATAAAGACCAGATAAAAATGAAACACATATTAAATAGACTAATAAACCAAGAAAGCATCTCTACACAAGAAGCCAGAAATGTATTAGTTAATATCTCAGAAGGAAAGTATAATCAAAGTCAGATTGCATCATTTCTAACTGTTTATATGATGCGAAATATTACCTTAGAAGAACTTCAAGGCTTTAGAGATGCATTATTAGACTTATGTATTCCTGTAGATATTTCAGATTTTAATGCTATAGATTTATGTGGTACTGGTGGAGATGGAAAAAACACGTTCAATATTTCTACTCTAGCCTCTTTTATAACTGCTGGCGCAGGTGTAAAAGTGGCTAAACATGGCAACTATGGTGTTTCTTCAGCTTCTGGCTCATCCAACGTTATGGAAGCTTTAGGTGTAAAATTCACTAACAATACAGATGTTTTAAAAAACACGTTAGATAAAGCAGGTATCTGTGTAATGCATGCACCGTTATTTCATCCAGCAATGAAAAACGTAGCTCCTATTCGTAGAGAATTAGGTGTGAAAACATTTTTTAATATGCTTGGACCAATGGTAAATCCTTCTTTTCCAAAAAACCAAATGGTTGGTGTTTTTAATTTAGAATTACAACGTTTGTATGGCTACTTATATCAAAACACAGATAAGAATTATAGTATTATTCACGCTTTAGATGGCTACGATGAAATTTCTTTAACAGGAAAAACTAAAATAATAACCAATAAATCTGAAATAATGTTAGAACCATTTGATTTAAACTTAAAGCAAATCAATCAGACGGATATTTTTGGTGGAGAAACAGTTGAATCTTCGGCTAAAATATTTAAAAACATTATCTCTGGAAATGGTACTGAAGCTCAAAACAATGTGGTTTGTGCAAATGCAGGGTTAGCAATTGCAACAGTAAATAACATTACACATAAAGATGGATTTATTTTAGCGAAAGAGAGTTTAACTAGTGGAAGCGCCAAGACTAGCTTAGAAAAACTAATAGAATTAAGTAAATAAATATCTAAAACTGAAAAATGGATATCTTAAGTAAAATAGTAATCGATAAACGTATAGAGGTTAGTTTACGTAAAGAACTAATTCCAATCAAACAATTAGAGCAATCTATATTATTTGAACGTGAAACATTTTCGTTAGTTAAAAAATTAAAAAAAAGCAGCACAGGAATAATTGCAGAACACAAACGTAGATCGCCATCAAAACAAGTTATTAATCATAATTTAAACGTATTTGATGTAGCAAAAGGCTATGAAAGTGCTGGCGTTTGTGGAATGTCTGTTTTAACCGATGGTAAATATTTTGGTGGAAGTTTAGACGATTTATTAGCAGCAAGAGCAAGTTGTAACCTACCTTTGTTACGCAAAGAGTTTATAATAGATACGTATCAAATCCTTGAAGCAAAAGCCTATGGAGCAGATGTTATTTTATTAATTGCAGCGATTTTAACAAAAAATGAGATTAAACAATTCTCTGAACTTGCAAAAAGTTTAGAATTAGATGTACTTTTAGAAATTCATAACGAAGAAGAATTACATAAATCTATTATGCCAAGTTTAGATATGCTTGGTGTAAATAATCGAAATTTAAAAACCTTTGAGGTAAGTTTAGATATTAGCAAGGAATTAAGCAAACTTATTCCTAACGATTTTGTAAAAGTATCCGAAAGTGGCATTAGCAATATTGAAGCTATAAAAACATTACAACCTTTTGGTTATAAAGGTTTTTTAATAGGAGAAAACTTTATGAAAACTAATAATGCAGGAGAAAGTGCTGAGGTATTTATAAAAGAATTAAATAACTAAGATAATTTGTATCAAGAAGACTAAAAGTTAAAGGATAAAACCAATAACTAATAATAAAACAAAAAGTATGAAATTAAAAGTATGTGGTATGAAACAAGAAAACAACATTTTAGATGTTGCGGATCTTGAACCAAATTATATGGGGTTTATTTTTTATGAAAAATCTCCAAGAAATTTCAAAGAATCTATCCCAGAACTACCAGAAGGCATCGAAAAAATAGGCGTTTTTGTAGATGCTACTATAGATTTTATTGTATCAAAAGCAGAAGAACACAAACTTAATGGCATACAGCTTCATGGAAATGAAACTCCAGAGTTTTGTGAACAACTAAAAGGATATGACTTTTTAGTAATCAAGGTTTTTTCTATGAAAAATCAATTCGATTTTAAAATATTAGAACCTTACCAAGAGGTTTGCGATTATTATTTATTTGATACAAAAGGAAAAGAACCAGGTGGAAATGGCTATACATTTAATTGGAACTTATTAAAAAAATACACCTATAACAAACCATATTTTTTAAGTGGAGGAATTGGAATGGAAAATATGGACGCGTTATTATTATTCTTAAAACGACCAGAATCTCGTTTATGTTGCACTATAGATGTAAACAGTAAATTTGAATCTTCTCCAGCATTTAAAGATATTATTTTATTAAAAGAATTTAAATATCAATTGGCAAAACACGGATATTAAAAAATAACAATTATGACTTATAACATTGACGACAAAGGTTATTATGGAGAATTTGGTGGCGCATACATTCCTGAAATGCTTTACCCAAACGTTGAAGAATTACGTCAGAATTATTTAAAAATAATGGAAGAAGATTCATTCAAAGAATCTTTTGACCAATTATTAAAAGATTACGTTGGTCGTCCTTCACCTCTATATTTCGCAAAACGATTAAGCAAAAAACACAATACCAAAATCTACTTAAAAAGAGAAGATTTAAATCATACTGGCGCTCATAAAGTAAATAACACCATTGGACAAATATTAATGGCGCAACGCTTAGGTAAAACACGTATAATTGCAGAAACTGGCGCAGGACAACATGGCGTTGCTACCGCAACTGTTTGCGCTCTTATGGGAATGGAATGTATTGTTTATATGGGCGAAATTGATATAGCTAGACAAGCACCAAACGTAGCTAGAATGAAAATGCTTGGCGCAACGGTTATTCCAGCAACTTCTGGAAGCAAAACACTAAAAGACGCTACTAACGAAGCTATTAGAGATTGGATTAACAATCCCGTAAACACACATTACATTATTGGTAGCGTTGTTGGACCTCATCCATATCCAGATATGGTAGCACGTTTTCAATCAGTTGTTTCGGAAGAAATCAAATTGCAACTAAAAGAAAAAGAAGGCACAGAAAAACCAGATTACGTTATTGCTTGTGTTGGTGGCGGAAGTAATGCTGCTGGCGCATTTTATCATTATTTAGAAGATACTAACGTTAAGCTTATTGCAGTAGAAGCTGCAGGAAAAGGCATTAACTCTGGAGAAAGCGCAGCAACTTCTGTTTTAGGAAGAGAAGGTATTATTCACGGAAGTAAAACTTTATTAATGCAAACAGAAGATGGACAAATAACTGAACCTTATTCAATTTCTGCTGGATTAGACTATCCTGGTGTTGGTCCAATGCATGCACATTTGTATAAAACTGGCCGCGCAGAGTTTATCTCTATTACAGATGATGAAGCTATGAATGCTGGATTAGAACTCAGTAAACTAGAAGGAATTATTCCCGCTATAGAAACCTCTCATTCTTTAGCTATTTTTAAAGAAAAAAAATTTAAACCAAATGATGTAGTTGTTATTAATTTATCCGGCAGAGGCGATAAAGATTTACAGAATTATATTGATTATTTCAATTTATAAAAGTCATTTTCAATGAATAGAATAAACAAGAAATTAAACGAAGACAAAAAACTATTATCTATATATTTTTCCGCAGGATTTCCAAACTTAAACGATACAGTTTCGGTTATAGAAAACCTTGAAAAAAATGGCGCAGATATGATTGAAATAGGATTGCCATTTAGCGATCCTTTAGCCGATGGACCAACCATTCAAGAAAGTTCTACCATTGCTTTAAAAAATGGGATGACTACAGAAACGCTATTCAATCAATTAAAAGACATTAGAAAAACCGTTTCTATTCCTTTAATTATAATGGGGTATTTTAATCCAATATTGCAATATGGCGTAGAAGCTTTTTGCAGGAAATGTGAAGAAGTTGGTATAGATGGCTTAATTATTCCTGATTTACCAGTAGATGTTTACAATGAAGCATACAAAACTACTTTTGAAAAATACGGACTAATAAATGTATTTTTAATTACACCACAAACAAGTATAGAACGCATTAACTTTATAGATTCTATTTCTAATGGGTTTATTTATATGGTTAGTAGTTCAAGTGTAACTGGAAGCAGTTCTGGATTTGGAAAAGAACAAATCGATTACTTTAAACGTATAGCAGATATGAATCTTCAAAACCCACAAATTATAGGATTTGGAATTTCTGACAACGAAACATTTAAACAGGCTACCACTTATGCAAAAGGTGCAATTATTGGGTCTGCTTTTATTAAACATTTGCATAAAAATGGAAATTCTAATATTGATGCTTTTACAAAAAGCATCTTAAATTAAGATTTGTAAAAAATTATAGTTTTAAGTTAAAAGCTACCAAAAGCCTAAATTATTAATTAATTTAGGCTTTTTATTTATACAACCTATGCCTTTAAATATTGTTTTAATTGAACCAGAAATACCAAATAATACAGGTAATATTGGTAGACTTGCATTAGCTTCTGGAAGTAACCTACATTTAGTTAAACCTTTTGGCTTTGAACTTAGCGACAAAAGGTTAAAGCGTGCAGGATTAGATTACTGGCAACACCTTAATGTTATTTATTACGACAATTTAAACGACTTTTTAAATAAGAATAAAGAATCTAACATGGTATTCCTATCTAGCAACGGAACAAAAAAACATTGGGATATTAATTTTAAAGATAATTTATTTTTAGTGTTTGGTAAAGAATCTGTTGGATTGCCTAAAGGTTTAATTAAAAATGAAGAAAATAAACTATTTAAAATCCCTTTGTATCATGATAAAATAAGAAGTTTAAATTTAGCAAATGCAGTTGGAATTTGTATTTATGAAGGATTAAGACAGTTAGAATTATAATGAAATACACTTCTGCTATTTTTAATAAAGGTTATAACCTAAAACTTATTATTATTTGCTCTATACTTTTAGCGTTATATTACCCATTAGTAAGTCCTTTTGGTTTAGCTATTTCCCCAGATTCCTCGTCTTATCTTCAAGTTGCTAAATCACTTTTAGATGGAGAAGGGTTTTATAGTAAAACTGGTGAATTTGTTAAACATTGGCCTCCAATTTACAGTATTCTAATTGCCCTAACATCTAAACTTACTTTTACAAATGTAATAACCGCAGGGTTTATTCTAAATGGTATAACATTAATTGTCTCATATGTTTTTGGATATAAAATATTAAAACTATTAAAATTAGATCAAACTCTTTGCTACAGTATTCCTTTTTTAATGGTGATATCTAAAGCATATATAATGATTGCTTTTATGCTTTCAGAAAGCTTATTTTTAGCCTTAGAACTAATAACGTTATTCTATTTTATAAAATGGCAAAAAAGCTCAAACCTCAAAACCCTAATTAGTTTTAGTCTACTTTGTAGTTTACTATTAATTACCCGTTATGCTGCTGTTGGGATAATTGGAGGTTTTTTAATTTTTGAATTATTTTTTGGTAAAAAAAACACAATTCAAAATTTAAAAAATTGCTTTACAATAGGTTTGATTAGTCTTATAGGAATAATTTCTTGGTTGGTTTACGTGAAATTAAAAACTGATACTACAGAAGTTAGACATATTGGAGTTCATATTTTATCCTTTAATAAATTTATTGGAATTTTTAAAAACATAGGCATAATGTTTATTAAAAAGTCGTTTATAATTCTAGGCTTTTACCTGCTATTTGTTATTGGAATAATAATAAATCTAAAACAAATTAAAAACTATTCAAAAGAACTAAAGAAGCATTTTAACGAACACCAAAAACATCTTATTCTATTTACAATATTAAGTTGTATTTATATTATTTTCATAATAATAAGCATGTCCTTTTTCGATAAAAAAACACCACCAAGCAGTCGTATTCTTTGCTTAATA
>NZ_JBELDZ010000056.1:0-14733 GCF_042094015.1 Aurantibacter sp.
GAGTTCTTAGAAAAAAATCAGGGATATATAAAAAGTATGAGCTAGTGACCTCTCACATAGGTAGACGAAGCTTTGCAACTAATTTTTATGGTGAAATACCTACAAGTTTTTTAATTTATATGACGGGTCATAGCACTGAAGCTATGTTCTTGAACTATATTGGCAAAAGTAACAAGGATATCGCTATAGAAATGGCTAAATATTTTTAATATAGCTAATTTAGATAACCATTTTTTGTTCAGATCTTATGGTTATTCCATGTAAAAGTGTGATAACTTTTTAACTGTAACTACCTTGTTTAGGTCACCTGAATAGTAACACATCATTGTATTAGAGTCTTTTAATATATATTTAATACTAACCCTATATTCATTTTCTTCATTGTATAACTCAGTTATGATAGTCTTTTCATCGTAACTGATAATATCCTCTTCTATAACTCTGTTTTCTAAAAAGCTAGTATTAAAAATTTTAACAGGACTGGAGTCATGGGTTAATATAGTCATTACAAACGAAGAAGTTTCGCTGACCCAAGAACCTTCCATTTTGTCAATTTGAGCATTAGACAATAATGTTGTCGCTAAGGCAAGTAATAACAATGATTTTTTCATATTAGTGTTTTTAAGTTAATATATAACGCAACTAATTGTGAATTATTACACACACCAACTTTCATATACAAACCTTGCCATATGTTTTTATTGGATTTAAGCCATTTTATATCTTAAATATAAAATTGATATATTTATGGCTTAACTTTTAAAAACTATATGAGCTTTCTTGATTTTTTTAAACCATCAGCATTTTCAAAATCATATTCAATGCTTAAAGATAACGATCTTGTTCCTCAGGCGACGTTACTAAAACAAGCGAAAAAATATGGTTTTACAACCTTCTCAAAGAAAGATGACCCTTCAGTTTTTAAAGATTCTCACAGACACATTGAGATAAAAATGTTGGTTAGTCAAAAAGTTAATATAATGTCTGCAGCTACTAGTATAACAAGGTTTAAAAAAGCAGGAGAAATATGTAAAGAATGTAAGCTAACGGATGGTGATTTTTTTTTCAATCAGTATGTGAATCTATATGAGTACTATGTAGCTAACTATAATAAACTTGGAGGTCCATCTTCTTGGTAACTTATAATTAATGCTTTTAGTGAAGATTTGGGGAAGGATTTATTCCTTAAATAATTCAACTCATTAATAAGGGCTAAGTTTGGGCTAAAAGACAAAGAAAATAACATCATATTAACATATAAAAATATTTAATGACCTTATTCCTTTCAGAAAACCCCTTTAGAACAATTGGGCTGCCATCGAATTCAGGACTTAAACAGATTCAGAAAAACATTTCAAAACTTAAAGCTTTTTCTAAGTTAGGAAAAGAAGTGGACTTTGACTATGATTTAAATTTTTTAAATCTTTCTAAAATAGATAGGACTACAGAGAAAATAACTAAAGTTGAAAGCAGGTTTCTTTTGGACGAAAACAAACTTAAGTATAGCCTGTTTTGGTTTCAGAAAAACAGCCCATTTGATGAAGTGGCTTTGTCTAATTTAATTAAATCAGACACCTCAAAAGCAATTGAAATCTGGGATAAAGTAATGAGAAAAGGAGAGCTAAATCAGGCGAATGTTACTGCTTATAACAATTCATCCTCACTCCTATTATTCTTACTACTGGATAGTTCAAAGAATGATCAGTTTTACAATGATGAAAAAGCTATCTCTAAATTAGCGATAGCTCTCAATAGAAAATATAAATTATTTGATTCAGAGTACTTTAAAGAATTTTGTTTTATCCTAGGCATTACTTCTGATATTAACGTAACTGAAATTCAACTTTTCTTTACAGAAACAATTTTATCTATCTTAAATAGAAATTTCACCTCCAACCAAATTCATTTTTTAATTAAAGGACTAAATGAGGATGTTTCTCAATTTTTCTCTGGCTACCTTGTAAAAGGGCCTCTTTTAAACATTAAAAAACAAATAGAAACTACCTCTAAAATTCTTGAGAGTGACAATACAAAGGGTATTGTTTTAGGGAAGTCACTAATAAAAAACACACTTAAAGACTTGAAGTTTTTAAAAACCACTTTGGGTGAAGAGAGTTATCAATATGAAAACTTGACAAATAATCTATCCAATCAAATTCTACAGTGTGGAATTAATTATTTTAATAAGACGGGTGAAGATCAAGCATATTTAGGTTCCTATAAGTATGCACTTTCGATAGCTTCCAACGAAAAAACAATTTTAAGGGCCAAGGAAGCAATTCAACATTGTGAAGAAGAAAAGGAAGCAAATATTTGTAGCTGTTGTTCTGTGTCTCCAATCTATAAAAATTCTTCATACAATTTGACTATTTATAAAGAAACTAAACGAACTTATTTTCCACAAAGAGTAGAATATAGTCATGGTACTTTAAATTTGTTTTTTTGTAAATCCTGTCTTGCAAAAGCAACAGAGAAAGATAGTACGTCTCAAACTATAACTTGGGCAATAGCAATTATTGCTGCTATAGTTATAGGCATAGCTTCAGAACACATTGGCGGAGCTATTCTTGGAGGAGTTATTGGTCTGGGATTAGGAAGTTTTATTGGAGTAATTTTTTCTGCAGACAATTCATCAATAATTAGAAATCATCCTACCACTAAAAAGTATTTAAACCAAGGATATCAACTAAATCAACCTACTGCATAAATAAATAATCATGAACAAAAAAATCTTACTACTTTTTACTTTATTAATTACATTTTCTGTGAATGCTCAAGTAGATTCTTTAGCTATTAAAAGATTAGAAACTAAATTGATAAAACAGATTATTAAACAAGAGGTTAATTTCAATGAGGAATTATTAGAAATTCGCGCCCTACAAGATAATAGACTTGAGAGCACTTTAAAGGAGTTATCTGCACTAACAAAAAGTCACAAAAAAGCACAGTTAAAATTAGATAGTTTAGCACAAAAACAATTGGCGTCAAACCAAAGATATTTAGAGTTAAAAAAATTAATCTCCTCTTTAGAAAATCAATTGAATAATAAAGTAAATGGATTAAAGACCGAGACAAATCAGTTAGGTATCGTTACATCTTCTTTGTCAGAAGATTTAACGACGGCTAAAAATGATGTTTCTGAAATTGCAGAATCCTCCTCAAAAAATAGCAATTCAATTGATACAGTTAATCAAGCATTAAGTCAGAAGCAACAATATGGCCTTATTTTTATTGGATTGTTTTTAATCCTTGTTTTGACTATTTATATCATTCTTACCAAACGGCAAAATACAGACACTAAAAAAATAGCTAAAAAACAACAAGAAATTTTTGAAAAACAAATTCAAGATGGTCAACATCTAACGGATTGGTTATCTAAACAGACTACTAATGGTCTTGGTAAAAGCTCTGGTGGCGAAGTAGATCATTCTTTTGCAAAGCGTGTCGCAGATGAAATTGTACGCATTACAACCAACCTATCAAGAATGGATGTAACTGTAAGAGGTCATAAACAACTATCGGCCTCTGTTAGAAAACTAGAACAATCGCTAAATTCGAATAATTATGAGTTGGAAGCTCTTTTAAACAAGCCTTATGATAATGGTATGAATTTACAGGCAAATTTTGTAATAGATGAAAACTTACAAGAAGGAGAAAGTGTCATTACTAGAGTTATTAAGCCACAAATAAATTACAAAGGAAAACTAATCCAAGCAGCACAAGTAGAGGTGAGCCAAGGAGAATAAAAAAAAGACTATGAGTAGAATAAAATATGGAATCGATCTTGGAACTACCAATTCAGCTATCGCTGTAATTGAAAAAGGAGAGAGTGTGATTATTAAAAATGAAAGACAAAAAGATACCACGCCATCCTGTGTAGGGATTAATAAAAAGAAAAGTATCTCGGTTGGTGAAAGAGCTTTTGGGCAGTTAAATTCAGAAAAAGTTGCAGATCTTAAGAAAGGTAAGGCAAATTCTTCCAATACGTTTATCGAATTTAAACGAACCATGGGCTCTGACAAAAAGTACTACTCACCGTATATGGAGACTGATTTTTCTTCAGAAGACTTATCCTCTGAAGTGCTTAAGAAATTGAAATCTTATGTACAAAACGATAGTTTTAAATCTGTGGTAATTACCATTCCAGCAATGTTTAATGACAACCAAAAATCTGCTACCCAAAAATCTGCGGAGCTTGCAGGGTTCTTGCAGGTTGAATTGCTCCAGGAACCCATTGCAGCAGCAATGGCATACGGGTTGGATGAAAAAGTCAAGGACGGGCAAATCTTAATTTTTGATTTTGGGGGTGGAACCTTTGATGTCTGCCTAGTAAATGTAGAGGACGGCATCATGCAAGTTAAAGACACCGAAGGTGATAACTGGCTTGGGGGTAAAAATTTAGATAATGCCATAGTTGATGAAATTTTAATTCCATATCTAAAGGAAAACTACAACATTGAAAGTTTTTTAGAGGATGAAAATAAAAAAGCGCTCTTAAAAAATGCTCTTAAGATAACTGCAGAGGATATTAAAATTAATTTGTCTTTTTCTAAATCTTTTGAAGTTACTTCACTTTTAGGAGAATACCCTGAGGATGATGAAGGTGAAGAAATTGAACTAGATTTTGAGGTGACGCACGATCAAATGATTACTGTGCTAGGCCCAGTATTTCAGAAAGCAGTTGACATCGCAAATGAGGTTTTGAGTAGAAATAAACTCTCTGGAGATTCTTTGAACTCATTGATTTTAGTTGGAGGACCTACCTTCTCTCCCGTCCTAAGAGAATTGTTGTCATCTCAAATATGCGCGCCAGAGACCTCTGTTGACCCAATGACAGTTGTTGCACGTGGGGCGGCCATTTACGCTTCTCAGTTTGATTTAGACGAGGCCATTGTTGATGAAGTTCGAGACATTACTAAGCTACAGCTAGATCTCTCTTATGAGTCTCAGACTGTTGAGACCGAAGAAATGTTAGTGGTCAAAATAAATAAAGAGAAGACACAGGGCGAAATACCGTCTAAAGTTTTTGTGACTGTCAAGCGAACTGACGGAGGGTGGGAAAGTAATAAAGCTGAAATTGACGAAACAGGAGATATTATAGATCTATTATTACGGGAGGGTAAACCTAATACCTATGAGATATTTTTAACCAACGAAACTGGAGATAACTTGACCTGTGAACCCAAAGAATTTACCATTCTACAGGGTGTGAAAACTGGAAATGCTACTTTAGCTTACGGATATGGTGTTGAGCTTTTAGGAGATAACGGTAAAGCTAACTTTTATACAATCCCAGGCCTTGAGAAAGGCCAAACGATGCCAGCTAATGGCGAAAAATCAGGTTTAAAGACATTAAAAGATCTAAGGCCAGGCTCATCAGATGAAATAAAAATATCTATTTACCAGGGAACTATTGGAGCTGATGGAACAAGAGCAATTAACCAGGCATGGGTGAGTACTTTAAGTTTAACTGGCCAGGATATTGGTAAACTTTTGCCAAAGGGCTCTGAGGTTAGTTTGTTTTTAGAAATCATTAAAGATGGTGTCTATAATTTGTCTATAGATATCCCATATTTAAATGAAACCATTGAAAAAACATTTGAAAAGCAAGAGCAAAAAGGAGAGAGTGATAATTGGTTTACGGAGCGCTTTAAAGATATAGAGGCAGAAATTAAAGCATTTGAAAATCAAAACGAGGCATATGATAAAGATCGTTTAGATCAAATAAAATTAAGTGTAACAGAGATAAAGGAAGAGTTTGAGTCTCGTAAAACAGATTATGATACTCGAATGAAGGTGAGAGACGATATCAGAAAGCAGTTTACTGCGCTTGACAACCTCACTAATGTTAGCGCCTGGCCAATCGCTGAACAAGAACTAAAAACAACATTTTACGAGCTAGAAACCAAGGTTTTATCTTCAGAGAACAGTCAGTATAAAACTACTTTTGAATCCTTGAAAAGACAGATGAATGCAGTTCTGGTTTCTCAGGATGTAGAGATAGCAAAAGAACTTAAAAATCAAATGGGCACATTATTTGTTGATATATTAGACGAAGAGCACGGTGTTGAACTATACATATCAATTCTTATGAATTTTAATGATGATTTTGATTCACAACCTTGGTCGGATCGTTCAAAGGCAAAAACCATTTTAAATAGTGCAATGCGAGAAGTGATGGCAAGTCCAAATAAAGAAAGAGCTCTTAACTATTGTCAACAGCTCTGGCGATTGCTTCCAAACCCAAAAAATGGAGCAAATAGAGATGACATTTTAGGGTAATTTGTCAGATTTTATAAAATACACATTATGGGTAACTTGAAAAATATTCAAATTAAAAAGCGTTATAAAATTAAACATTTTATAGGGGAAACATCTTTTTGCTACCTTTATACTGGGCTAGATTTAGAGACCTCAAAATTTGTAAATTTAAGTATCTACAAAGCCTCTAAAATAGCTCGTGATGATCTTGGAGAGGATGGCAACCTACGAGAACTAGAGTTCTTAAAATTAGCTATCGACGGATTTCCTAAGCTATTAAGTTTTGGAGAATTTACGGACAACCTAGAAAAATATCGTTATATCGCCACAGAATTTATAAGTGGTGAAAGCGTTTTAGACCGAATGAAACGCGTTGGCTCATTAGGGGAATTTGATGCAATTAATGTGAGTTTGAAATTATCTAAAATTGCACATAGCCTTCACTCTCGAGACCAAGCAATCCTTTTAAATGGATTATCCTTAGATAATATCATTTTTGATATGAGTGGAGCCTCAGAGTCTATTAAATTGAGAAACCTTATTAACGTTCGCTATTTTGACGAAGCATTCAGGTTTAAATACTTAGATGGCCTCAGCCTATCTCATCTGGCACCTGAGGTTTTTAGTAACGTTTTTACACCAAAAACAGATCTATACAATATAGGAGCACTCACCTACCAAATGGTTTGTGGAGTGTTGCCATATCATGATAAAGAATCCCAAGATTTAAAAGCACCTAAAGATCTAAATTCTTATTTAGAGAAAAGAAATAAGCCATTAAATTTTTCTGAGGTGTTTGAACCACATTTAAAAAAAGTCTTGGAAAAAGCGTTAAATCAAGATGCTGATCAACGATTTAATACTCTGGACGAATTTGCAAGATTTTTAAATAGAGAAAAATTACTCATTGCTCCTAAATCGACAGCATCAAAGAAGACCTATATTAAAGGAGGTAATGGATTTAATGATATTGCAGGAATGCAGTCTCTAAAAAAGCAATTAAGTTCTGAGGTTTTAGATGTACTAAAACGACCAAAGCATTTTAAGAAATATGGCGTAACCATACCCAATGGAATGTTACTATATGGTCCACCTGGATGTGGAAAATCTTTTATTGCAGAAAAATTCTGTGAGGAGGCGAGTTTTAATTTCTTTATGGTTAAGCCCTCAGACCTTAGCTCAATTTATGTAAGTGGGGGAGAGGAAAAAATAGGCCAATTATTTTCTGAGGCTGAGGCCAATTCCCCAACAGTAATTTGCTTTGATGAGGTAGATGCCATGATGCCAAAACGTTCAGATGATACAAATCAATCAATTTCTGCTCGTGTTAATGAATTTTTAGCTCAGATTAACAAATGTGCTGACCGAGGTATTTTTGTAATAGCAACCACTAATAAACCCAATTTAATTGATGAAGCAATGCTTCGAACAGGACGTTTAGAAATGAAAATATATGTATCGCCTCCAGATGAATTAGCTCGTATTGAGCTTTTTAAATTGCATTTAAAAAACAGACATTGTGAAATCGGAATTGACTTTAAAACGCTTGCGTCCATCACTCCAAATATCGTTGCAAGTGACGTAGAGTTTATTGTTAATAAAGCTGCACACAAAGCAGCTGTTCAAGAGGTAAGGATTTCGATGGAAATATTATCGAAGATAGCCAAAGAATTCAGTCCCTCCATCACCAAAGATATTATAGATTCCTACGAAAAAGAACACAATGAATTTTTAAACCCAAGCAATAAAAGCAATACTATGAATCCAATCGGATTCCATAGAAACTAATAAATTAATGAACCATGGAACTACCAGAATTTAAAGAACTACTCCTCAAGATTGCTGTATGTGCTATTGCCTGTGATGGTGATATTGATGACAGAGAAATTAAAGCACTTCACGAAATAGAGAAAAAATCTTCTTATTTCTCAGCATTAGATTTATCTGAAACACTGAATGAATCACTTAAAGAATGCTCCAGTGACCTAATTATTTTTAAAAATAAAGTATTTGAAACACTAGAGGCTAATACATTAAATATTGTCCAGGAGCTAACTGCTTTAGAAATTTCACTTCGAATTATTGCTGCTGACGAAATAGAGGAGGAAAGTGAAAGAGATTTTATAAATGATCTAAGATCCCATTTAAAACTGGAAGACTTTTTAATAGCTCAACGTTTTGGAGATATTCCTTATCTAAAACCACAAAAATCAGAGTTTAAAAGTAATCAATCAGATGATTTAGGCTCAATAATTCAAATCTCAAAATAAACTAATCTATGAAAAATCACTTTGAAACTTTAGGTCTTCAAGAAGGCGACTCGCAACAAGCAATTCAAGAAGCGTACGATAGACTTAGCGGGGAGTTAAATCCTTCAAAAAACGACAATCAAGAGTTTTTTATAGAAGAATATAAAGAAGTTCAGAAGGCGTATAAGGCACTTTATAACACTTCAATATTAGCAACAGAAAAAGGAGCTTCAAAATCAATCCCAGAAAATTCAAATTTAAAGCCAAATCAAAAAACAGATGACTCAAAAATACTTAAAAACAAAAGTAAATTCAATGATATCACATTATTTATCAAAGCTATTTTAGAAAAACTTAGAACTTATAAAAAATCTATTATCATTTGTATTTCTGCGATTATTTTATTTAGTCTTGTTGCGAATAAATTCATAGTTCCGTATGTAAATACACATATTAACTATAATAAGGGTGTTTCAATTATGAAAACTTCTAAATCACCTGAAAAATTTAGGGAAGCCACGTCATATTTTGAAAAAGTTATCCAAGTTTCAGGAAACTTTAAAAAAGTTGACTCACTTCACCTTAGAAGTATTTATCAAGGTCTTGTTCTTTTGAATAATAAAATTACTGAAAAAAGTTTATTATCAGGATCACAATTTAGTATATATCTAAATGAACATATTTATAATAAAGAAACCATTTTGAAGATTTTTTATATCTTAAATAACGATTCTATCCCAAATTATATAAACAAAAAGGAATTATATCTCGGATTGACAAGATTTGGTCCTACAGTATATCCTTTTAGTCATAATGACACAATTTCTATTTCAAAATGGATTGACGAAAACAATGATTTTTATTCTAAAAAACTAAATTTAAACAAACCGAAGATTTCTGATATTATAATAAAAGATGCTTTTGAAATAATAGGTGCTTTAGATTCTATAAATATAGATTACTTGTGGTATAAGACAGGAAAGGGCCCTGTAGTGAAAGGTGATTATGCGTCTTCTAAAGATTATGAGAAAATTATTAAATATTATCCAACAAATCAAACTAAAGAGACCCATTATGATCAACATCAAAAATTTTTTAAAGATTTTAATCATTTTTATGATGAAAGTGGAAATCGACTAATAAATAAAATGAGATTGATTGATAATACAAGATTAAAAAATGATCCATGGGTTAATTTATTCTTAGCTAAGAAAAACTTTATTACTTCTGGTTGCTATAAATGTTCAAAAACAAAGTTGAAAAGTAGTTTAACTCTTTTTGATAAGGTTTTAAGTTATCGGTTTGCTGAGGGTTTTAATGCTAGATTCATAGATTCGCTTCTAATTGCACAAACTTATAAAGATAGAGCTGCAGTATTAAAAGATTTAAAATTATATACCAAATCAATTATTAGTTACACTAAGGCATTAAATTATTATCCAAATGATTTTAGCCCAAAAAATACCTCAGATTTAGTATATAATAACCCTAGAACTAAGAATATCCTAGAGTTAACTGATTTATACTATAATAGAGCAATGGTGAAATTTAAAAAAAGTGACTGGCTAGGTTGTATGTCTGATTTTAAAAAAGCTTTATCTTACTATGAAAATGACTATAAAGATGTCCCATGGGGTTGGAGTGTAATAAGACCAGAACATATACTAAGAAACTTATTTTCAGCAAAATGGAATTATGGGGAAAATGGAGATAAAAGAGGAGCTTGTGAAGACTTGAAAATAGCTGCTGATTTAGATCCTGAAGAATATTATGATTACTATATAAAAAATTGCTCAAAATAACCAAATCATGAAAAATTATTACGAAACCCTCGGCCTCCAAGAAGGGGCTTCACAAGAAGAAATACAAAACGCATACGAGCGTTTATGTAAAGAATTAGACCCTAAAAATAATGATCAACAAGATTTCTTTAAAGAAGAGTATGACAAGGTTCAGGATGCTTATCAGGCATTGTTCAATTCTTCTATTTTAGCAACAGGAAAAGGGGCTGAAACCCTAATTTTAAAAGAAAAGGGAAATAAGGAGAAAAAAACTGAAACGCCTATAAACAAAAAACTGAATAGCATGAAAATTTTCAAAGAAATTACGGGAGCTATTCTTTCTACAGTGATGATAAAAGTACTTTTTCAAGTCTATTTTTTTGATCGTGAAAAAAGGTTTTCATTTGATGATGTAATTGCTATTGAAACACCAACTTATAGAGGATTCTGGGGTGAAGGCTTTGAATGGTTGTTTGTGATCTCAATTTTGCTGTACTTACTTTTAAGATTTCTTTTTCAAATTAAATTATATAAAATTTTGACTAGAACTTTCTATATATTTTTATTATGTATGATGCTTATAACATTACTTTCTGAAATTACAACAAAATCTCCAGTAACTTATTCAAATTAAATTATATAAAATTTTGACTAGAACTTTCTATATATTTTTATTATGTATGATGCTTATAACATTACTTTCTGAAATTACAACAAAATCTCCAGTAAGTAACATTAGATATTCTGGATCTAGAATATCTAGATAATGAAGACTGCAATCTAAAACTATTTATCATGACAAATTACTACGAAACTCTCGGGCTACAAGAAGGGGCTTCACAAGAAGAAATACAAACTGCTTATGAGCGTTTGTCTAAAGAATTAGATCCAAAAAATAATGATCAACAAGATTTTTTTATTGAAGAGTTTGCCTTGTTGCAAGATGCCTATGTAGCACTGACTGGAATTCAACTGGAGGACCAGGCAGAGGCTGAGACCAAAACAACTAATATTTTAGATGTATTTGAGGAATCTGATACTTTGGTGAGTATCATTAGGAAGTTTAAGCATTCCGAGGATATAGAAAAATTAAAAATTATAGAGTCACTAGAAGTTTTTAAAGAGAATAGTTTAATCTATCGGGAGGCTTTAGCTGTGCTTTACAAAAAAGAAAACATTGATCAGATAAAGGAAACTGCAGGAAAAAGCTCCATGGCAAACCCAAAATTGAATAATGAAGGTTCAACGGATACAAATAAAGCAGACCCAACCAAAACACCTCCTCAAACTTCTCCGAAAAAATCTAAGAAAATACTCTTAGGTTTAGTTGCATTTCTAGTACTATTTTTTGCTATACCTTACATTTACTTTTTAACAACAGTCAACACTTTTAGAAGTGAAGCTTCTAGGATCACTGATAATTCAGAATTCCAGCAAAATATTTCTCGAAAAAAATGGGAGGCAGAATTTATTAAAAATCATTCAGAAATAAATAAATATCTTAACGACGATACTAAGAAAGGATTTAACTTTAAGGAGTCTGACAGGAAATACACCAAGGATTCGCTCATTAACTTTTTTATCTACTCCAAGACTGTTCCTGTTGTTCTTTATAAACCAGATTTTTTTCAATGTGTTTATTATGATAATGTAAACTCTGCTAATTACTGGAATCACTACATCGTAAGTCTTGATAAGGGGAAACGTAATAAAAAACCTCTCCCCCCATATCTTGAGATGCTTAAGAGGACAAAGAAAAAACATCGAGTTTCCGAAAAAGAATTTGAGGAGTTAATAGATCTGGTTGGGGGGCTAAAGGCTTTTCAACAAGAAAAACCATCAAGTACAGATGATAAATGTAAAAAATGTATTGAAAAGTATCAGACTGCTTTTGAAACCAATACCATAGCCATTAATGATTTTTATGCCTTTACAGATGAATATTTCACTTCTAAAAATAAAATAAAAAGACAAAATGCTTCATATTTAAGAAAATACGATAAAGCTTACAGTAAATTAACTGCTGGCATGAATAACAGCATACGAAAAAAATTAACCCAAAAGTTAAGGGAAAAGCCATTATCAATCAAAAAATCAGTAACAAAAGTATTCTCTGGATTTAAAAAAGGACTTGGTGAGATTTCATATTCTATAGATCAGTATGAGGATAATTCACCAGTATTAAAAGACTATGTGAATGAGACATATGCTAGTTACTATTCAACGAATTCTCTATACACAGGATCTACACCCTATAAATATTGTTACGGTAAAAACCCCTATTGCTCTCCTCCAAATGGATACGCAGAATGTTCATTCATAGACATCAAGGCCTCATCTAATTCTGATGTAGTGGTAATCATAAAGAAAAATAGTCGAGTATACTCGCATGCTTATATCAAAGCAGGTGGCTCTTATAAGTTCAAAGTAGGAAATGGAAGTTTTCAAGCTTTCTTCTATTATGGAAAAGGTTGGAATCCTGACAAATACATAAAAAAATCAAGTTGTGGTAAGATAACAGGTGGTTTTGTTAGTAACGAATCACTGGATAAATCAGACGTTTTTCGACTTAAAAATAGCTCTATGTCCTATACCCTATATACAGTTGAGAATGGGAATTTCAAACCTAAAGCGAGTAATAAAAATGAAGCATTTTAAGTTTATTATATTTTCTATTTTCTGTTGTCAGGCATTAATAGCTCAAGACTGTATCTCAGGTGATTGTGAAAATGGTTTTGGTACCAGAAAAACAAAAACGTTCACTTATAAAGGAAACTTTAAAGAGGGGCGTATGGACGGAAAAGGTGAGTACACATGGAAAGATGGTGGAAGTTATATAGGAGATTTTAGAGAGGATTTTTTTGAAGGTATAGGTGTACGGACCTATGAGAGTGGTGCTATCTATAAAGGTTATTTTAAATATGATAAACCACACGGAGTAGGTACAATTACAAATACAGGAGGGACTATTTATAAAGGACTTTGGCAATTTGGATACAAACATGGTGAGGGAATTTACAAAGATAATAAAGGATATTCACATGAGGGAACCTATAAATTTGGAGAAGCAGAAGGATTTGGAAAGCAAAAATGGGAAAAAGGCGATATCTATGAGGGAGGTTTTAAAAAAGGATATAGAGATGGTTATGGTATTTATACTTGGCCATCAGGAGAAACTTTTAGAGGGAGCTGGAAATTAGGCAAAAAACATGGCCTAGGAATTAGTAAAAACAAAAACTTACGTATCATCAAAAAAGGTATTTGGCTTGAGGGAGAACATAAATCAACTAAAACAGGGTGTTTAGAAGAAAATCAAGAGTGCCTTCCTAATCGAATCTGTTGTAGCATTGCAAATGAAAATAGTAATTTGTATTATACAATAAACTCCGTTTACAAGGTGGCTCCCTTAAAAGAAACCTCATTTTTAAATGTTTACAGTGAGGCAAAAAAACGCTTTTTCTATGATGAAAAATGGAGGTTAACCAGTGAAAATAAATCTAAATATTACAGAGAATATGCAAAATTAGATTCCTTAAGTATGACTTACAAAGTAAGGGCTTATTACACCTCAAATGATCAATTACAATGGGAGGGAAATATTAGAAACAATAATCCCTCTGTCACTAATTGCAGCACTGCGATATGTGAGGGAAAATCGATATGGTACAAAAAAGATGGATCACTGAGCTCTGTATCATATTATTTAGAGGGCAGAGTAAACGGTAAATCAATTCTCTATTTAAAAAATGGGAAAACATTTGTAATGAATTACGACAGAGGGAAATATATAAAAAAAGATTAGATGAAAAAACATTATCAAACCCTTGGCCTTAATGAAGGCGCCTCGCAAAAAGAAATACAAACCGCTTATGAGCGTTTGTCTAAAGAACTAGACCCTAAAAATAATGACAATCAAGAATTTTTTATAGAAGAGTATGAAAAAGTTCAAGAGGCTTATAAAGCGTTAATAAATCCTTCTATTTTGGCGACAGAAAAAGGGGCTAAACAGGTTTTTGAAAAACCAACTCCTTCCCCTAAGATAAAGAGTGTTTCTCCTAAAAAACTAGGCACAGAAACACCAAAAAAAGCAGCTGTAACCAAAAGTATTATTTTTAGTATTGTTATTATTTCTTTAGCTATTATAGCTTACAAAATATATTATAGCCCAAAAACTTATGAGAGATCTGAAATTGTCTTCAATAAAGACTTGGTTTATGTTAAAAAAGATATGACATTGTTAAATGGTAAAATTAATGATGACCGCCATAAAGGTGAATTTGTAAATGGGATGAAGGAAGGGTTGCATCGTGAGTGGTACAATAATTACGGTCAACTAGAATCAGAAGGAAATTATCTAAATGGTAAAATTGAAGGTTTATGGCGCTCGTGGTATGAAAACGGTCAGCTAAAATCAGAAGAAAATTATTTAAATGGTGAAATTG
>NZ_JBELDZ010000056.1:14833-16268 GCF_042094015.1 Aurantibacter sp.
AAAATCAGAAGAAAATTATTTAAATGGTGAAATTGAAGGTTTATCACGCTCATGGTATGAAAACGGTCAGCTAAAATCAGAAGAAAATTATTTAAATGGTGAAATTGAAGGTTTATCACGCTCATGGCGTGAAAACGGTCAGCTAGTATTTGAAGGAAATTATCTAAGTGGTGAAAGGGAAGGATTGTGGCGTTGGTGGCATAGAAACAGTCAGCTAGAATCAGAAGGAAAATATCTAAGTGGTGAAAGGGAAGGATTGTGGCGTTGGTGGCATAGAAACAGTCAGCTAGAATTTGAAGGAAATTATCTAAGTGGTGAAATGGAAGGATTGTGGGTTGAGTGGCATGGAAACGGTCAGCTAAAATCAGAAGGAAATTATCTAAGTGGTGAAAGGGAAGGATTGTGGCGTACTTGGTATGAAAACGGTCAGCTAAAATCAAAAGTAAATTATCCTATTTAATAATTTTAAATGAAAAACATTACGAATCTAGACATCAAACGTCAGCGTGTTGAGCTTACAAAAGAGCTCTCTGCACTTGCTATTGTTGGGGTGTATAAAAAAGCCACAATGAAAAATAAAATAGAAATCATTGGGCTTGTGGAGGTCTTAAAACATACAGAGAAAAACTATTCTGATGCTCTTGGCCTTATTTTTAAATTAGAGAAAGTAGCAGATTCATCAAAACTTATTAGTAAACTTTCTAAGATTCACCTAGAGGCTAAAGTTTTATCAGACATAGAACGTTTGGCAATGGCAACTAAACCAGATCCAAAGGCAAATAAAAAAGAGATACCTTCTATAATAGCCCCCACCTATTATCAAAAGCATAAAACAACTATTGTAATGACATCTGGATTTATAGCTGTTTTACTATTATTTTTTATCATAAAACCTTCAAAGACTTATAAACCAGATATAACCGCTGTAAAAGCAAAACAAGAAATTTTCATTCAACTGACTTCTAGAAACGGTCATAAATTTATTAATACCAAAATTAATGGAGTTTTGACTACATTTATGTTAGACACAGGAGCATCTACCACAATGGTTTCTGAGTCGTATTTAAAGAGTCAAATAAATACTGGATTTTTAAATAGGCGGCAACATTTCCTCAGAAATACGTATTATAATATTGCAAACGGGGAAAAGGTTAGGGCTGAGGTCTGGCAGTTACCATCAATGATTATTGGACCAAAAAAAATTTATAATGTCGAAATCGCTGTGATTTCTGGAATAGAAGATGAAGAATTTCTTTTAGGAATGTCCACGATAAACAAACTTGAGGACCCCACAATCGATCTAAATAATAATAAAATTTTGCTTAAGCAATAATACTGATTTTTCTATTTTTATATAAAGAATGTTTGATAAACATTAAAAAATATAGTGATTCCCGACGAATTGATTAAGAGATTCTGCCAAGGTATTGTCAGT
>NZ_JBELDZ010000057.1:0-16025 GCF_042094015.1 Aurantibacter sp.
AAGAGTTATGTCTCTTTATTAAATTTCAATTACACACAATTATTAAATTAAATGACACCTTTTTAGGTGTACAAAAAGGTACCCAAATTATCTTGTGGGTACCCAAAATTAATTTTAAAAACATACTTATGAATAATTATAAAATCATTGTATTATTTGTAATACAAAAGAACAAAACCAATAAAAGAGGACTATGTCCAATAAAATGTAGAATAACTTACCAAAAGAAACGTAAAGAGTTCTCTACAGGACTATTTATAAAGCCTGACAACTGGGATAATGGCTTACAACAAGCTAAACCACCAAATCCTGAAAATAACATCATAAATACACATATAAGCCTTATTAGTCAAAAGATTAATGAGGCTTTTTTAATGCTACAAGTTTTACCGGATAGTTTTGATATTGATGATATACAGAGAAAGTATAAAGGAGAAGATTCTATGACTGAAATAACAATACTAGGAGCTTATGATTTGCATAATGAGAAGACTAAAAAATTAATAGGTAAAGATTTTAATGAGTTGTCTTGGAGTAGATATATTGAAAGCAGGAGGAAAGTAGCTTTGTTTATATCTAAATTCTACAGAAAAAAGGATGTTAGGCTAAATCAATTGGATATGAAATTCATTAAAGATTTAGAATACTTTTTTAAAACAGATTTAAATTTAAGGCAAGCTACTGTTTATAGAAGTATTCAGCGTGTAAAGAAAATTATTCAGTTTGCTATTGATGAAAACTATATAGAAAGAAACCCACTTGCTCAATTTAAAATAAGAAATACAGATCTCAAATTACCTACTTAACAGTTGATGAGTTAAAGTTAATAGAAAGATATTCTTTTTCTCAAAAGAGATTACAACAAGTTAAAGATATGCTTGTATTCTTTTGCTATACAGGGTTAGCTTATCAAGAAATGGCTAACTTAAATCAAGAGCATCTTATTATTAATTTTGATGGCAAATAGTGGATTAAGATTGTAAGACAGAAAACTGAAAAAGTAGTTTCTATTCCTTTGTTAAATAAGGCAAAGCAGATTTTAGTTAAATATGAAGATGCATTTGATGATAAACTATTGCCTGTAATTTCTAATCAAAAATTCAACTCCTATTTAAAAGAAGTTTCAAAGGTTTTAAACATAGATAAAAAGCTAACACATCACATTGTAAGGAAAACCTTTGCAACTACTGTATTACTCTTTAATAATGTTCCAATGGAGGTTGTTTCAGAGCTATTAGGGCATTCTAATATGAATATCACTCAAGAGCATTACGGAATGGTTGTTCAGAGCAATGTTAGTAAATAAATTAAAAAATTAAGTAAAAAGTTAAAGTTTTAGCCTTTTTATACAAGTAATTGTATTAATTATGTAAGATTTTTTCATTTTAACAATATAATATATAGCTAATGCTGAAATTTTTAATATTTCTTTTTTTACCATTTTTAACTTTTGCACAAATACCTTTAAATTATTATTCTTCTGCTACAGGTAACGCTGATGATAATTTGAAATTTGAATTAAATCAAATAATAGATAATCATATTGAATATCCTTATACAAGTGCGAGTACAGATGTTTGGGATATTTTAAAAGAAACAGACAAAGACCCAAATAATTCAAATAATGTTATTCTTGTTTATTCAGGAGTATCTGTAAATGCTAGCCAAGAATATAATAGTGGTAATGGTTGGACTAGAGAGCATGTTTGGGCTAAATCTAGAGGTGATTTTGGAACTATTACAGGACCAGGTACAGATGTTCACGCATTAAGACCTTTGGACAATGCAACAAACAGCACTCGTAGTAATCGTAGTTTTAATAACTGTACAACTTGTGTTGGTGTTACTGATAGTTGGAGTAATTTAACAGGTTCACAAACAGATCCAAATGATTGGTCTTTTGAGCCAAGAGATGAAGTAAAAGGAGATGTAGCTAGAATGATATTCTATATGGCAGTTAGGTATGAAGGATTAGATGGTTATGTAGATTTGGAGCCAACAGAACAAATGCTACCTCAAAGTAGTATAGACCCAACTCACGGTGTATGGTCTACTTTAATGGATTGGCATAGAGCTGACCCTGTTGATTTGTGGGAAGAAAATAGAAATGATATAATTTATTATGAATTCCAAGATAACAGAAACCCTTTTATAGATCACCCAGAATTAGCAGAACATTTATGGGGTTCTAAAACTGGGGTCAATTGGCCAGAAGAAACATTAGATGTTGTAACTATTGATGAAGACTTAATTCATTTATATCCAAATCCAGCTTCTGGTTTTATAAATATACGAGGATTAACAGAAAATGCACTAATTGAAGTATATGATTTTGTAGGAAGAAAAATAGTTTCTCAAAAACTAAACTATCATCAAAAAACTATTGATATTTCTCAATTAAAAGGTTCCTATCTGTTTAAAATAACAATTCAAAATAAGTCGATAGTAAAGAGAATTTTAGTGAACTAAACTTAAAAGTTATTCATCTAATGAAATTAATTAGATAATAAAATCTACACAAATGAATAAAAAGTGAACTTTTTATTAAAATATAGTTTTGGATATTACAATTAGATTTAACCCTTTTCATCTATAGATAATAGTCTTTTAACTATAGGCAATGGTATTCTATCGATTTTAAATGAAATTTGTTTACTTATTTATTAGTTTAAATAAATGAAATATCTCATAATCCTTTTTTTTTCGTTCAATATTATTTCCTTTTCCCAGGTTGGAATTGGTACTGTTAATCCAACTTCAAAATTAGAAATTTCAACTACCGATGATGGTATTCCTGGATTAGAATTAAATCCACAATCATCTCCTGTAGGCTCAGCTGATGGCCAAATAGCTGTTATAGATGATTTACTATATATGTATGATGACAACAGGTCTAAATGGCTATCGGTTTTAAGTACTTCATTTCAATTCGGTAGAGCTGGTGATGTAGATAATACTAGGTTACGCTTTGGTGGTACTGTAGCAAATAATAATAGTGGTCCATTAATGCCATTGAATGGTACAATTATTGGTTTTACAGTAAATACATCAGGTGGTTTGGCTAACAAAGGTTTTCAAATTAGAATCAGAAACGGTTCTGTTAATCAATCAGTCATAGATTTTAATTTAATTAATAATAAATACAATTCTTTTATAATTAACCAAGATTTTAATAAAGATGATTATCTTGTTGTGAATGTTCAGAATCAAGGATCTCCTGTCTCTAATCCTGTTGTAGTAATATGGGTAAAGTGGCGCAAGTAAATCTTGTAGATATGACTAAACTCTTATTTAATAAAATTGTATATTTTATTTTATGATCTATTTGAGAAATTATTGTTTCACGAGAAGACTTACTTAACTGTAGGTCTTTTTTGTTTTTATTGGTTTTGTAGTGCTTCACAAGAGTTATGTCTCTTTATTAAATTTCAATTACACACAATTATTAAATTAAATGATACTTTTTTAGTACACATTTAGGCACACCATCTTCTTGTGAGGTACACCATAAATTTAAAACTAAAATATTATGAACAATTATAAAATATCTTTTTTATTCATAGTACAGAAAAAATCTAAAGTGTCTGTTGAATAATCATCTAAGGAATAATCTTCTAATGTAATACTATTAACTAATGCATTGTTCTTTTTAAAAAGTCTAGCTCTATTGAATCTATTAACTATTTCATAGGGTAGTTTAAGTAGGAATGCAGGTATTATATGTTGTATTTTAAATACATCTAATTGTAAAAGACGCTCTACAGATCGTTTGTTTTTTGAGTAATAAGAATCTGTTTTTTTATTTCCTTTTATGCCTTTGATGCAATAATTGATAAATTTTTGCTCAATTAAACTCTTTATTTCGGAATAATTATATTCTTTATAGTGCCAAGGATTTCTAGCTATTGATTTTTTTGAATTAGGAGTAGTTATATATGCAGTTCCATTAGGCTTTAAAACGCGATGGATTTCATTAATAAACAATGTTGCATCTTTTATGTGTTCTATAACTTGAAACGATACTACAACATCAAAACTATTGTCTTTTAAGTTCTTTAAGGGTGGTATTCTTTGATTTATTATTGTTACCTTTTTGTACCTCTTTTTAATTTTATTTAATGTGTATTTTGATTTATCTATAACAGTTAAAGATTTTGTGTTCTTTATTATAATATCTAATCCATAGCCTTCACCACAGCCTATTTCTAAAACATCCCCGTGAGTTTTTTTAGAGATTAAATGGTATGCCTTTAGTGTCCTTTTATATAATGCATTATCCGATCTAATGCTTGAAGAGGTTACTTCTGTTGAAAATGAAAACATGAGTTATAAATAGGTTAGTAAGGCCAGTTTGTTTTCTTCCAGTTTACAAACCCTACTTCTAAAGCTTCAAAACGTTGTTCATAATTTTTTAAAGTTGTTTTGTTTCCAGGAAATTGTTCTAGCATTTGTATATACATATTTTTCAATTTTTCAGCATGTTTTATATTTATCATAGGTTGTGGAGGATTAAAGGAAGTAATCCAAGTAAGTTCTTCCAAAAAATTCTCCATAACCATAGTACATATTTCAGTTCCTTTTTCTGGTAATCCTGCTCTAAAATATAATTTTCCTAATGCAAATGCATATTGTTTGTATGGTATCGTTTTATTTGGGAAAATAGTAAAAGATTTATCTAATACTGCTATCGCTTCTTTTGTTTTTCCTTCTTCTATCAATGCTTGAGCTAGAAAATAATAATTTGGTCTAATTATGTCTTGAACATAAGTTCTGTTCTCACTATTTATGTATTTTTTTTCATGATTTAAGCCTTTAAAATGTAATTTATCCATAACATATGGATACATCATAGTTGTGTTTACAATTTTTGGGTTGTCTAATGATTTTTTTCTTTTTAGTGGTGCTAATTGTTCCACCATTCCATTTTTAACAAAATAGTTTTGTAGTCCGATGTAATGATTTTTTTTACCATTATCGGCAAAACAAATCGGTCTATTATGAATGTTTTTTGTTATAATGTTTAATAAAACAATATCTTTTAATTCATAGAAATTTTTAGCAAAATGCCATTTTATTTCAGGAGTATATATCGCATTTAATTCTTTCAAATTCAATCCGTGTTTTCTAATTTTTAAGGTATCTATTGGAATTGAAAATGTTGTTGTTGGCATGTAGTGTTTTAATTTTCCGTTCCAATTTATTAGAGTGGTACTGTCGTTTAAAAAATTAAATAAGTTAGTTAAAACTGCTGCATTATTTGTTTCTCGCTGAAGTGGTATTAATCGATCAACACCATCTATATATAAATGGCTATCTAAATTAAACTCTAAAGGGTTAGAAGTATTTATTTCCTTTTTAAGATTCTGTATATTTACATCTAAATTTAATTGATCATAATTTAAAACTCTAACATCTGTTCTGTATTTTTCTACTTCTTGTAAATACCATAATGGAAATGTCATATTATCCCCATTAGTAATAAGTATTGCTTGTTTTGGGCAAGCATCTAAGTAGGCTTTTCCAAAATCATAAGAAAAAGAATCATGACTTCGTTGATGATCATTCCAGCCTTTTGCTAGCATTTGTAGAGGAGCACCGATTAATACTAAAATTGAAACAACTATTAATCTGATTTTAGTTGTAAATATTGATTTTAATGAGTTGTAAATTAGCAAAATTGATAGACCAACCCAAAGAGAGAAAATGATAAACGATCCTATAAAAATGTAATCACGTTCTCTTACTAAAATACTATGCGGTACTGGATTAATGTATATAGTTATACCAATTCCAAAAGCTAAAAAGATAAAAATTGTTGTTAAAAAATAGTGCTTATGCCTTATTAATGATAACAAACCTATAAAACCTAATATAAAAGGTATAAAGTAATAAGTATTTCTACTTTTATCATTAATAAAACGCATAGGTGTATTAGAAATATCTCCAACTCTTAATTTATCAATACTATTTATTCCGCTAACCCAGTTACCATCTTTAATATATCCTATGCCGTGATTACTGTTCTGTTTACCGATAAAGTTCCAATATAAGTATCGTAGATATAACCATGAAACTTGATAATCTATAAAGAAATTAAAATTTTCCTGATTAGTTGGTCTGTAAATAGTTTTGGTTTCACCATTAACACTATAATTAACAGAATCACCTTTTATTGTTGTCCATAATTTGTATTTATGTTCATTTTTTTTATTAAAAAGTCTTGGGAAGTACATAGAAAATTCATCAGAATAGTTGGTTTTACTATATTTACCATTATCAACAGTAATATATTTTTGCCTATTAGAATCATAAGTTAAAACGGGTTCCCCATCTATAAAAGGTGAATTTTTGTCTAGAGGCGCATTGTAAGTATAGCCTTTTAATAATGGAATATTATTAATACCAAATTGTTCTCCTTTTATGTATTTCAACATTCTATTACTTGTACTTACTCCATTCGCAATTTGTGTATTTGCATTCACTCTTTGCATTGGCATTATATATGAACTAATTCCAATAAAAAAAAACAGAATAGATAGAGTAATATGGTGTAATTTTGACTTTTGTTTTTTATAAGTAATCCATTGGGTAATTAAAAAAAAGAATATTAATAAAAATAGAATGATTATAGTTCCTGTATTTACTGAAGTTTTAAATGTATTAACAAGCCAAATATCTAAATTATTAGCTAATTTTATAACACCTTGAATAGCAAACATGTAAATACTTAAAAATAAGACACATCCAATGATTAAGGATAGGATTGTGTTTTTTATCGTTAAACCATATTTTTTATGAGTGTATAAAAGGGTAATAGGAATTATTATGGAAATTATTATTAAATGAACACCTGTTACAATTCCCAATAAGAATGAAAACAATAGAATAAGTTTTGTTTCTTCTTCTTTATTTGATGCACCTTCCCATTTAAGCATTACAAATATAATTATTGTCATTAATGCAAATGAAAGAGTGTAGACTTCTGTTTCTGTAGAAGCAGTCCAAAAACTATTTGAAAACGCTAAAGTTAAAGCGCTAGTGACACCTGTAAAGTAGGGTAGGAGTTTAGTTTCGAACTCAGATTTATTGTTCTGAATTTTTGTAGTAATAAAATAAACTATTTTAAAAAGGAATGTAACCGTTAATGCACCAAAAAAACTAGATATTAAGTTAGAAACAAAAGCAATATTAGTAACCGAAAAAAACTGCATGATAACACTACATAGCATTGTGTAAAAAGGAGATCCTGGTGGATGAGTTGCTTGTAAATTAAAACTGCTTGAAACAAATTCTGCACTATCCCAAAATGTAATAGTACGTGGAGATGAAATAGCGTAAACAATAAAAATAAGTATAAAAATAATTAGACTTATAATATTTCTGCTCTTAATTTGTTTAAAAATCATACGTTAGTTAAAAAAAAATTTAGAGAATTCGATGGCATTTTCCGCAACCTTTTTACCTGTTCTTCTACCTTCAATATCGTCTACAGGTGGATGAATACCTCCCCAAACTCTAGATAAACAAGTTTCTATAGCTGCATCATAAAAAGTTGCCCACTGAAGAGTTACTGTTTCAGAAGGTCCATTTTCAAAACCTAAAAATTCATTTTTTTCAGCAGTATACGTTTCTAAACCATCAGGGAAATAAGGCGAACCGGAAATGTAGGTTAACAATTTTGCACTTGCTATAGAGAATGTTGAATGTCCAGATGTATAGCCAGCAAAAGGAGGCGTTGCAAAAGTGTAACGTTGGTAAGGCCACCAATTTTCAGCAAGAATCCAACCAACACCTGCTGTATCATTATATGGATTATTAATCGCATCAGGGCCTCTCCAATTGTATATTTTTACTTTATTTAAATGTTCCTTATTATTTCCTACTAAAGAATCTTTACTTGTTACTAATTCAACTAGTCCTTTTTCAAGTTTTAAACCTGAACTATTATAATTAGGCTTATTCACATCAGAAGATTGTCCTAAGCTAGCTAAATACCTGATGGCAGAAATAGGTCTTACATAATCATAATAACCTTTAGCACTCCAACAAGCTATTGCTGCATCATGCATAGTGCCACATAGTAAAAAATAACTTTTTATATCCCATTCTAATTGAGATAAAACCTTTCCTTTTCCATTCCATTTTCGTTTAAAATCGGGATGATAGGATACTTTATTTAAAAATTTTAACCAATGACCGGGTGGCGAGTAGGTATTTGGACCATCAACCCAAAATTCAGCAATAACTCTACAGTAATCACCTTGTTTAACTAAATTTTTAGAGTAATTTTTTTTTGTAATTGGGTTTTTTATTAGTTTCTTTTTATGATTATTTTCTACATTAGTATAATACGATTTATATGCGTCAATTCCTGTTGGTAAATGATTGTCAATATCAGTGATACCTTTAGGTGAAATATCCCAAAGTTTTGAGTTTTTACTATCAAGCTTACTTGAAAAACGTTGTACTAATGAAAACCCCCAGCGATACGCTTCTGTTTCTTTTGGGTTATTTGTATTAATATGTGGAGGTGGTCCCGGGTTAAAGTGAACCATCCCTTCTTTTGATTCAGACGGTAAAGCGAACGATTGTACTTCTCCCCAAAATGGCGTTAAAAAATCAACGTTTCCATTAATAAGTAATTGATTCCAATCTTTTAATGTTTTATCATACCCTTTTTTTGCAATATATTTATTGATATAAATGGGTTGCCAATGGTTTGGGTAATTTAGACTTTCAACACCAGGAATTCCTGGTAATAAGTTTTTGTTTTTTGGTTTATATTTAACTAATTCATGATTATGCTCCTCTTTAGAACCATCTTTTTTACCAAATAATAAAACTTGTTGGGCTATATAATTCCCTAAAGCTTCTGGACTTCCGCTTTCGTAATCAGTTCTTAGTGTTTTATTAATTTTAAACTGATATTTATAAAAAGTAGAGTTTAAAATATCTATAGTTCTTCCTTTACTTCCATATTCTTGAAAACGAGAATCGATAATTTTATAAGCAGCATAACTAATTGCAATATTTCTCAAACTATCAGTATTTTTTGAGATCCGTTTAAAATTAGAATTAAAAGCTATTAATTGACCATTTTTTTCTTTCCCTAAGAAATAAGTTGATTGTTTTTTGTCGTAAGCAGCCCAGGCATCATGCATTGCTGCAGAAAGATGAAACATGTTTCTTGCTTGAACAGTTGGCCCTTGCCCATCTTCTTTTACCATTTCTAATAATGTATCCATCCATTCTTTGGCGATGGAATTATTGTTTTGCCCTATTGTATTAAAAGATATTATGTATAAAAATAAGTATAAAAAATATTTCATTGTTTGAACGACAAAAATTATAAAAAGTAAAAATATACATATTAAAGATATTTACCATGTTTTTTTTCGTGTATATTTGCATTTATATATTAAAAACTAATTGACTAAATAATATAAAGAATGATGATTAAAAAACAACATTTAATAGCGTTATTGTTAATGTTATTTTCCGCAACTAATTATGCACAAATAGGTAATGAAACCCAAGGACTAGGATCTGGATCCGACCTTACTACAGGTGATTATGATACTTTTTATGGAGATAGTTCAGGACATAACGTTACAAGTGGTTTACATAACACTTTCTTAGGTTATAAAGCAGGTCGATTTATTACAACTGGATCGGATAATACAATAATTGGATCTGAAGCCGCTTCAGAAATAGGTACAGGAAGTGCTTCAACCAGTGGTTTTGATAATGTATTTATTGGAAAATATGCAGGACGCTCTGCATCATCTGGTGGTGATAATACGGTTATTGGTACAGAAGCTGGAATGAATATGGATGGAACTGCTAATGATAATACTATTGTAGGTGAAGAAGCGGGTCAAGAACTAACAAGTGGAGATGATAACGTTTTTATTGGTGAAGATGCTGGGTATAATACTACCACAGCTAGTGACAATACATTTGTAGGTAACACTGCCGGTAGATCTAATACAACAGGATACGGAAATGCATTTTTTGGAGATGAAGCAGGTTATGATAACACAACAGGAAAGTGGAATACAGCTGTAGGAGATTCTGCTGGGATAGATGGTGATATTGGGATAATGAATACTTATATTGGGCATGGAGCAGGCTGTGCTACAGAGAATGCGAGTCATAACACATTTGTTGGTGCTTATGCCGGTGGAGATAATAACAGAACAAACGCTGATAATAATACAAATGCAATGCGTAACACATATCTAGGTACATCTGCTGGATTCTCAAATAGAGAAGGAAGTGACAATGTTGGTATTGGATCTGGTGCAGATTTTGGAAACACCAACCGATCAAGATGTATTTTTATTGGAGGTACAGGAGTAAACACACATGGTCAATGGTCTGCAGATGGGTACGATATGGTAAATGCAAATGATGCAACTGCAATTGGTTATAGATCGTATACAAATGCTTCTTATGCAATTGGTATTGGTACCGAAAATGATCAACATGGTCTTGAATCAATTAGTATGGGGTATTTAACAAACACAGAAGCAGCTGCTGATTATTCAGTACTAATGGGGTCTAAAGGATATTTGGATCATGCGTATTCCGTAGGATTGGGTTATGCAACATCTGTTTCAGGAACTAATTCAATTGCTTTAGGTGCAAATACAAGTGTTACAGCTGATAATTCTATTGCAATAGGACAAGGAGTAACCGTAGCTCAGCTAAATACTATGGCTTTAGGTGGAGATCAAGTCGCTAACCGTTTAAGTGTTGGTATTGGTACGGTTGCAGCAAATACAAATGCGTCTCTAGATTTAGCAGATGTAGATAAAGGATTTCTAGTAAATAGAGTTACTACAGCTCAAAGAACAACTATGGCAACTATGCCTGCTTCTGGAGTTGCCTTAACTACAACAGATGTAGGATTAATGGTGTATGATACCGATGAAAATCTATTATACATTTGGAATGGATCAGTTTGGGGAGAAGTTGGTTCTAATGCTGGTTCTGGTGTAAGTGCAGTTCCAGAGTTATTAAATTACCAGAGTTCAGTGCGTGATGCTTCTGGAGATGTTTTAGCTAATCAATTAGTTAGCTTTAGAATGAATGTTATAGATGTATCTGCTTCTAATTCTACTGTATATTCTGAAACACACAATGTAACAACATCTTCACGAGGTTTAGTTGATTTTGAAATTGGAGGAGGAACAATCGTTTCAGGGTTATTTAAAGATATAGATTGGTCTCATAATAATTTATTACAAATAGAATTAGATATTGCAGGTGGAACAACTTATGTTTTAATGGGATCAACATCATTTGTGAGTGTACCTTATGCATTACGTGCAAAGTATGCTGAGAATTTAACATCTTCGGTTAACAATAAAACGGGTAATTCGAATGTAAAAGATGAAAGAATTGATGCTTTAGAAAAGGAAGTACAAGAATTAAAGAAGTTGGTAAACAAATTAATTAGTAAAAAATAAAGAATTGATTATGAAAAATATATTTTCTATTGTCTTTTTATTGGTAATGATTAGTGGCTTTTCTCAAAGTTTAGAACGTCAAGTCATTGGATCAGCTGGTTCTACATTAACAAATGCGTCAGTAAGTTTAGATTTCACTGTTGGTGAATTAGTTGTTTCAACTCTTACCGATGGCACTACATCACTATCACAAGGTTTTCATCAAGGAAGTAAACTATCAATTATTTTAGACCCTATAGTCTTTTTACAAGGAGCAGCATTAAATCCTGCAACAGGAGAATTAACACTTATGCGAGATGATTTACGAAGTAATAGTTATATTCCTACAACGTCTCCTTATGGAGATGCACTTACTTGTGATGTAAATGTTTTTAATACAACTGGAGATAATGCAATTGTTGATTGGGTTTGGATAGAGTTACGAGATGAAACAGATAATACTATTGTAGAGGCTTCGCGATCTGCTTTGTTACAACGTGATGGTAATATTGTTGATGTAGATGGAACTTCTTATGTTGAATTTGAATTAGCTTCAGGTAATTATTATGTTTCAATACACCATAGAAATCATTTAGGAATTATTTCAAATGGCACAATTACACTAGCTAAAGCAGTAACTATTGTAGATTTTACAGATGTAAATAATCAAATTACATATGGTTCTAATGCACAAACTACATTTGGGATGCCAACAGATGTTGTAGGGATGTGGGCAGGAGATGTAAATAATGATGGACGTTTAAATTATTTAGGCGCAAATTCAGAAATACCATTTATAAGTAGTCAAGTCTTTAACGATCCAGATAACTCTTTGTTTGGCGGACCACCAACAGCAACTTATAGTTCTGTAGGGTATTATGGAACAGATGTAGATATGAATGGAGAAACAATTTATATAGGTCCAAATTCCGAAATACCATATATAAGTAGTAATATTTTTAATAACTCATCTAACTCTATATTTGGAGGACCACCAACAGCAACATTTGAATTTTTAGAGCAGATACCAAGTAATTAAAATTTGATAATTTTATACTATATAATTTTTGATTTTATCGATATAAAAAAAAAGACTTACTTGATTGTAAGTCTTTTTTATTTTTATAAGTTTCATGATGATTTGTAAAGAATCATATTTTTTCACAAACCAATATAATTTTATTATTATTTAAATTTGTGGTGAAAAAGATATAACTATTCCCACCATCTTTTAAACTTAGTTTTTTACGAATAGCATCAACTTTCTCAGGGAAATTTCTAGTGGTAATATTGGCTTTAGCTTCGTTAAAATATTTTTTGAATACTTTTTTGTTATAAGGTAATTCCTTTATAATTTTAAACGATCTTCCTGGAAAATCTATAAAAGCATCACTTGTATATAAATGCGAATGTTTATGAAGTTTGCTTACGTTAAGTTTTGTAGATAAAATATTGAAAGCACCAGCTTTTAGAATAGCAGAATTTGGTTCGTATAAATAGGTTAGTGGTAGATTGTAATTGGCTACAGAAGTAGACTCTTCGTCTAAATTAAAGTTAAAAATGGTTTCTGTTTTATTTTTAAGGTTAACCGTTTTGATATCAATTCCACCTTTATAATCTTTTTCTAAAACCCAAAGCAATTCTTTAACTTCATTGTTTAATGCTACTACGTGTATAGTTTTAATATTTTTTAATTCGTTTATCCCAGAGCTAATATCTAATAAAGGAGACGTTTTTATTAATATGTTATTCGATTTTTCAAATAAGCTATTTAAATGTTGTGGTACATTTGGTAAACAGTCCTTTAATAAAAATACCTTCCCTTTAATATCACTTCGCCTAGATGGATCTATGTAAATCCAGTCAAAGTTATTTTTAGTAGTTTTAAACGCTTCAATTCCATCGTTACAAACACAAGTAATATTATCAGTATTTAATTGTTTGTAGTTATGTTTTACAATGTCTGAAAGTATGGGGTTAATTTCGCAATGAGTTACCGATTTAAATATTTTAGCGAACGCAAAACAATCCACACCAAATCCACCAGTAATATCAATTATAGTTTTGCCTTTAATTAATTTAGCTTTATAATTTGCAGTAATTTCAGAAGAGGTTTGCTCAATGTTTAACTTATTTGGATAGTATATGTTTTCAGTATTAAACCAGCTTGTTAGCTTTGTTTTGCAGCGTTTTTTAGCTTCAATTTGCTCAATAATAACTTGTGATTCAATATTAAGAAAGGGAATACCTTTTAAAATTAATTTAGAAATATCAGAATTTAAATTTTTTAATATAAAATCCTGAACCTTAATATTTAACAATTCTTTATTAAAACTAATCATCTAAGCTTTTGGTTAGTTTTTTAACGACTTTATTATCCGATAAAAACTCTTTTAAAATCACTTTTAAAGCTGTGTAAGCTGGAATAGCAACTATTAAACCAACAATACCAAAAAGGATTCCTGCTATAACAATAATTAGGAAGATTTCTAATGGATGAGATTTTACACTTTTAGAAAATATTATTGGCTGACTAAAGAAATTGTCTACCAATTGTGCTATAACAAATCCAATCATAACATACATTGTTTTTGGTAAAATAACATCACTAAAACTTTCACCAAGATTACTAGTCATAGTTAAAATTACCATTAAAAAAGCACTTACTAATGGTCCAACGTATGGGATTAAATTTAGTAATGCACATAAAAATGCAATTACAACAGCATTGTCTATTCCAAATAATAATAAGGTAATGGTATAAATTACAAATAGAATTAAAATCTGAAAAATTAAGCCAACAAAATACCTAGACAATAAATCTTTTATAGCTGTAAACGATCGTTTAGAGCGATTTTCAGTGCCTTTTGGGATAAATGTCATAATTCCATCTTCAAATAATTTACTGTCTTTTAAAAAGAAAAATGAAATAAATAACACAGAAAATAAACCAATACTAAAATTTCCAAGTCCGCTAACTAGACCATTTAATAGGTTTGGTATTACAGAATAGTCAATTTTACCTAAAAGGTTAGAGTTTTTTAAAGATTGTTCTACATCTTTAGTTTTAATATCAAAATGTGTTAGAGCTTCTTTATATAAACCTTCTAAATTCACTTTTAAACCTTCAATATCTAACAAAGATAAATTTTGTCCTTGCTCAACAATTAAAGGGATAAATAACATAACTAAACCTACAAATAAGCTTATTAAAACAGACATAGAAATAACAACAGCTAATGTGTTATTAAATTTTAGTTTACGTCTTAAAAAGAGCACAATAGGTCTTCCTATTAAAGAAACTACACCTGCAATTAGTATATAAACTATTACAGATTGTATTTTATATAAAAAAAATAAGACTAAAAATATACCGCCAACTATGGCTAAAGCTCTTAATATTCCGTAAGTAAGTTGTTTTGAAGTCACTTGTTTTTTGTTTATACCGTAAATCTAATAAAATTTAAACGGAAATTATTGCAATTGCTTTGTAAACTCGTATAATGCTATATTAGTAGCTTGTACAACATTCATACTGCTGTTTTGTCCAAACATATTAATATGAAGTGTAGCATCGCTTAATTCTAAAATATCTTTATGAATTCCAAAATTCTCATCACCAATAATTAAAGCAATTTTTTGGTTAGGTTGAAGCTTATAATCGTGAATAGCTAAACTATTACTGGTAATTTCTAAGCAAACAATAGTATAACCTTTTTCTTTAAGCTGAAGAATTTCCGTTTTTAAATCTGAAACAACGTTGTAATTCACTACTTTTTCGGTAGCACGCGACGTTTTTGTCATTTTTCTGCCAATAGGAATATGCTCTCCACAAAACACTAGGTTTTCTACACCAAAAGCATCACAAACTCTAAATAAACTACCAACATTTGGAGCATTAGTTACATTATCGCAAACCACAGTTATTGGAAATGTTCTTTCTTTAAATTGAGTAGTGTAGTGGTTGAGTTGCATTGGTAATTTGTTATGACTAAAAATAGCTTGGTTTTTGTGTGTTTTTTTTACTAAAAGGAGATGAGTGAAAAAAATATATAAATAATTATAAAATTAAGCTTGTAAGTTAGTTATTATTTTAAGATGTCATTTATATGCGTTTTCAATTTTAAATATCTGTTCAATATCTCCTTTTATAGTTTTACTATTCTTATCATAAAACTTCCACTTGTCTTTTATTACTTTAGATGTTTTTATTATATAATTACATCCGCCACCATTAATAAACATACTGTCAATTTTAAATTCCCCTTCAGCAATAAAATTTCTTTTTAAATCCCAAAACTTCCAATATCCAATTTTATAATTATATTCAATTTCTTGATTGTCTATACCGCAATGTAAGTATTTATTGGACTCAAAATTTCCAGACCCGTATATATTTCCAAAATCAACGACAGTATTTTGATTACTCATTAAAATCTTTCGAAAAACATAAAACTCATCTGAAGAAATAGTTTTATATAAATTAAAATCCTTATCATTTGAATCAATAAAATCAATCGTTATCAAGAAGTCTTTTTTAGTGTAACCAATTTCTATTTTAATATTGTCTCC
>NZ_JBELDZ010000058.1:0-15757 GCF_042094015.1 Aurantibacter sp.
TTGGATAAGATAAATCTCATTTGATTGGTCAAGAGGTTTTGTGTTATTATTTTTTAGCTGTTTTTTTCTTAGAACCAATAAAGTCTAAGATTTCTGCTATAAATTCTTCACCATAAACCTCTAGTTTACGTTGTCCAACTCCAGAAATGGTTAAAAAATCACCTTCATTAGTTGGTCTAACTTTTTCCATTTCTTTTAATGTAGCATCGTTAAATATTAAATATGCAGGTATGTTTTCTTCTAAAGAAATTTTATAACGCAACTTACGTAAACGTTCAAATAAGCTATTTGTTTTAGTTCGTTTTACAACAGCAGTTTTAGCTTTTTTATTGGCTAGTTCTTTGTAAGCTATAGGTTGTGTTAAAGAAATTTTTGCGCCATCAAATAAAATTTTATTAGCAAAATTTGTTAGTTGTAGTGCGTTATTTTTATGAAAAGCAATTTCGCAAGCACCTTGATTTGCTAATTGAATTATAAAATGTTGCCAATGGTTCCAAGATATGTCTTTTCCAATACCAAAGGTTCTAATTTTATCTAATTCTTTTTCTAATATGTTTGCATTTTGTGCGCCACGTAATACGTCTATAATTGTTCCTGTGGCTTCGGTTTCTTTAACTCTATAAATGGCAGATAGAATTTTCTGAGCAATTAGAGTGCCATCAAAAAATTGTGGTGGATTTTTGCAAACATCGCAATTGCCACAGTTTTCTTCTAATAATTCTCCAAAGTAACTTAGTAGAATTTTACGTCGGCAAGTTGTAGCTTCACTAAACTGCTTCATTCTATCTAGTTTAGCAACTTGAACATCTTCGTTACTTGCGCCAGAAGCAAATTTTCTAAGTTGAATTACATCAGCATAACTATGAAATAATAAAGCTTTAGCTTTTAATCCATCTCTACCAGAACGACCAATTTCTTGATAATAACCTTCAATGTTTTTTGGCATATTGTGATGAATAACCCAACGCACGTTAGATTTATCTATTCCCATACCAAAAGCTACAGTAGCACAAACGACTTGCGTTTTATCGTAAATAAAATCTTCTTGAACTCGAGATCTGTCTTCAAAACTCATTCCAGCATGGTAAGCATCGGAATTTATACCATTCTCATTTAATTTTTTTGCAATCTGTTCTGTGTTTTTTCTGCTTAAACAGTATACAATTCCAGACTGTCCTGGATGCCTATTTATAAACTGAACAATTTGTTTCGCTCTTCCATCTGCTGGTCTTACCTCTAATTCAATATTTTCTCTATCAAAAGACGAAATAAATTGTTTGGCATCTGGCACTTTTAACTGATCTAAAATATCTTGCCTTGTAGCTTTATCTGCAGTTGCAGTTAAAGCTATAATTGGCGTGTTTGGCAATATTTTTTTAAAAAAACTTAGCTCTTGATAACTAGGTCTAAAATCGTGTCCCCAACTAGAAATACAATGTGCTTCGTCTATTGCAATGCAACTAATATAAGCTTCGTTTAAAATATTTTGTAATCCAGCTAAACTTTCTGGAGCGACATATAAGAGTTTTAAATCGTTATTTAAAACACGTTCTATAATGGTTTGTTGCGCTTCTGAAGATTGACTGCTGTTATAATAATCCGCTTTTATCCCATTGGCATTTAAACCATCTACTTGGTCTTTCATTAATGCTATTAATGGAGAAATAACTAAAGTTAGACCTTCAAAAACTAAAGCAGGTAATTGAAAACAAATAGATTTTCCGCCACCAGTTGGCATAATAACCAAAGTGTCTTTTTTATCTAATAAATTTTTAATAATATCTTCTTGTTGCCCACGAAAACTATCATAACCAAAATGTGTTTTTAAATGCTTTAATAAAGTTTCTAAGCTGAATTTAGACATATTAACTTAAAAAATTAAGAGCAAAGAATAGTAGTGCAACAGAAATTACAGAAATAAAAAACGTGAGATTAAAAATAGACTTATCGGCTACATTTTTTTTAATTAAATCTATAATTAGCCAAATTGGAATTCCAGCAGTTAATAAAATTACAGGAATGGTTAGAAGTTCTCCAATAATGCGAAACCATTGTCCATTAACTTGGTTTATATACATAAAAAGCGATAATAAAGTAAACGCAAATGTAAAAAAGGCTAATCCTAAACGTATAAATTCTAATTTTAGTTTTGTCATTATAAATTGTGATTAGCGTTTATAAAATCTAATATAAAATAGGATAGGAGTTTACCCAATTGTTTTTCACTTTTTTTAGAACAAGAAGCTTCACAAATGTGAAAATAACTTATATTTTTATGTTTAGCAAAGTGATTAATAAACTGTCTTGTTTGTACTACAGAAAAACCACTTGGAGTTTGTGCGCTACTTGTAATATTAATAATGGCATCGCAATCCAACTCTAGTCCAAAACGTGATTTAGCACTATGCTTTTCGGCTTGATACAATGCTTTGTCAAAAGATATTTCATTTCTAACACCTAAAGCCTCATAAGTATTGTAGCCTAAAGATTTATCTTTATTTAAAATTTCTAAAACATTTTGTTGAAGGTAGTTTTCGTGTAAACCAAACATAAAATAGTTGTTTAAAAAACCTTCGTGTTTAGCATAACTAAACCCGTTTCCGCTATGCCTGCCCTCTAAAGGTCTAAAATCTGTATGTGCATCAAAATTTATAGCATTTATAGGTTGATTTAAAGCTAAAGCTGTTCCTTTTAAATTTCCATAAGCATTGTTATGTCCGCCTCCAATAATAATTGGCGTTTTTCCTGCTTTAACAATATCATATATTAAGTTAGAAACATCTTTATCTATAATTTCTACTAAGCGTCTTGCTTTTTTTAAATCAGTAGCACTATTAAGATTTAGTTCTTTTACATCGTCTTGAAATTCTGGGTAAACTAATTGACCTAATACTAAGACCTTTTCTGGATGAGAAAACTGATTGTTTTGTGTATTTAATAAAACTTTAAGTGTGGCATTAAAGGTTTTATAGGCTTTAGAAAAACCAAGATTAGATTGAATACCTATAGTCTCAGAAATACCAATTAACACATACTTAACATCTGTATTTAGAATCTCAGCGTTAAATGAAGTATAGTTGGTAGCACATTTAACAAGTTCTCCAAATTTAGTTTCTTTATCTCTTTTAGAAATAAGATTATTCCGGTCTGTTTCAGTAAATAAAACAAGGTTTTTCATAAGATTAAAAATAAAGAAATAAAATTACACTTTTAAATTTACTATTCAACAAAAAACACTTAAGTTTAACCTTTAAAAAACCATCATTATGTCAGAAAACAAAAGTAACAACATTGGATTAAAAGTAATTTTAGGAATATTATTAGCTCTTATTTTAGGAATAGGCTATTTTTCTTACGATATGTACAACAAAAATAAAGTCACTGTAAGTGAGTTAAATCAAGAAAAAGAATCTGTTTTAGCTGATTTAAATGCAATGAATGATAAGTATAGCTTAGCTTTAAGTGAAAATGACATTGCGAATGAAAATTTAGTTTTAGCTCAAGAACGTGTTCAAGGTTTAATTGATTCTTTGCAGAAGAGTGAAACTAACGTTAAAAATTTAATGGGTTATGTTTCTAAATATAAAGCTTTGCAAAAAGAAATGACAATAGTTTTAAAAGAAAACGACTTGTTAAAAGTTGAAAACAAAAACTTAACAACATCTTTAGATAGTACAAACATACAATTAGAAGAACGTAAAATGTTTGGAGATTCTTTAACAGTACAAAATAATGCATTAGCTAATGTAGTTGAAACCGCAAGTGTTTTAAATACAGCTAAACTTAAAGCTGAAGGTGTAATTGTAAGAAATTCTGGTAAAATTATTGAAACAGATAAAGCGAGTAGAAGCGATAAGTTGCGTATTTGTTTTACAGTAACTAAAAATAGTTTAGTAAATTCTGGAGATAAAGCTTTTTTTGTACAAGTAATGGATCCAAGTAATAATATTTTAGGTGAAAATGCAAAAGTTATGTTTGGAGAGCAATCTTTAAATTATTCTTTAATTAGTACGTTTAACTATAACTCTAAAGATTTAGACATCTGTGAATTTATTGTTAAAGGAGAAAAAGAAGATTTTAATGAAGGAAATTATAAAGTAAATATTTTTGATAAAAGTAGATTAGTTTCTAGTTCTATATTTACCTTAGAGTAGTGTATAATAAAGTTATTAAGCCCGAGTTAAGGTTGTATAGCAACTTTAATTCGAGCTTTTTTATTTTAAAAACTTATTACAAAGTATAATTTTGTAATATCTTAAAAACTAATTCTTTAGTTAGAGTTTGTCCGTTTGCTTTAGATCTAACATCATCATAAGAAAATCTAAAATCACAACCTTCTTTATAAGCACTACAACCATAAGCTGTTTTGCCTTTTATAATAGTTCCTTTTTTACATTTTGGACAACTGTTTTTATTATCTGATTTAGATTTTATAGTCGTTTTTTTAGGTTCTAACTTTAACTTAAAAGCCTCGTCAAAGCGTAATAATCCTTCCAGGTTTTGACCTTCAATTTTAAATCCTTTTAAATTTACTGTGCTTCCTTTATCTAATAAACGTTGGTATTGGTTTTCTGATATTTTCTTTTCTCTAAATTCAAAAGGCAGAACAAAATCACAAGTTTTACCGTAAAGATTACAGCCGTAAGCATTTTTTCCTTTAACTAATTGCCCAGATTTACATTTAGGACAAGCAGCAGCTATAATTCCTTTTGTTTTTTTTGTTGTTTTCTTTTTAGTAGTATTTGTTTTATTATTGGTGTAACTAATTTTTGCTTCGTTTTTTTCGCTTCTAACTTCGTAAACCAATTGGTCCACCATTTTTTTCATATTGTGTATAAAAGTGCCGGCACTAAATTCACCTTTTTCAATATCTTTTAGTTGTTTTTCCCATAAACCAGTAAGTTCAGCAGATTTTAATAAATCGTTTTTAATAGTCTCTATTAATTGAATGCCAGTAACTGTTGGTAATACTTGCTTTTTATTACGCTTTATATATTTACGTCTAAAAAGAGTTTCTATAATATTGGCACGAGTAGAAGGTCTTCCAATACCATTTTCCTTCATTAAATCACGCAATTCATCATTATCTACTTGCTTTCCAGCGGTTTCCATTGCTCTTAATAATGTCGCTTCTGTAAATTGATTTGGTGGCTTGGTTTCTTTTTCTAAAAAAGATGGTTCGTGTGGACCTTTTTCGCCTTTAACAAAATTAGGTAATAAACCAGCTTCCGTATTTTTAGAATTTGGTGTTTCAAAAACAACGCGCCAACCTTTACTTAGAATTTCTTTTCCTGTGGTTTTAAAATTTACAGTATCTGCTTTACCAATTACCGTTGTATTAGACACTTTACAATCATCATAAAAAACTGCTATAAAGCGTTTGGTAATAATATCGTAAACCTGTTGTTGATTGTATTGTAAGTTTATTTGTATTCCTGTAGGAATAATGGCGTGATGATCTGTAACTTTAGCATCGTCAAAAACACGTTTAGATTTTTTTACTTTTTTTCCTAAAAGTGACTGTGTTAATGTGCTGTAACTTTTTAAATTATCAAGTATACCAGGTACTTTTGGGTAAATGTCATTCGGTAAAAAAGTAGTGTCTACTCTTGGATAAGTCACCACTTTTTGTTCGTATAATTTCTGAACAATCTTTAATGTTTCATCTGCTGAAAAACCGAATTTAGTATTACAATATACTTGTAAGCCAGTTAAATCAAATAATTTTGGTGCATACTCGTTACCGTTTTTCTTTTTAGTGGATACAATTTCAAAATCGTGTTCCTTAACTTTGGTCGCTAAGGCTTGTCCTTCTTCAACTTTTGTAAATCGTCCTTCTTCGTAACTAAATAGAGTATCTCTGTATAAGGTTTGTAATTCCCAATAAGGCTTTGGTTTAAAGTTCTCAATGTCTTTAAAACGATTTACAACCATTGCTAATGTTGGTGTTTGAACGCGTCCAACACTTAAAACCTGCTTATAACCGCCATGTTTTACAGTATATAAACGTGTGGCATTCATACCTAGAAGCCAATCACCAATAGCTCTAGAAAAGCCTGCGTAATATAAGTTGTCATATTTTTTACTAGATTGTAAATTGTTAAAACCATCTTTTATGGCTTCTGTAGTTAAAGATGAAATCCATAAGCGTTGGACTTCGCCTTTATAATTTGCTTGATCTAAAACCCAGCGCTGTATTAATTCTCCTTCTGTTCCTGCATCACCACAGTTTATAACTACATCTGCTTTATCAAATAGCTTTTTTACAATATTAAATTGCTTTTTTATACCAGAGTCGTTGGTAACTTTTGTTTCAAACTTCTCCGGAAGCATCGGTAAGTTGTTTAAATCCCAGCTTTTCCAATGTGGTTTATAATCGTTAGGTTCTTTTAAAGTACATAAATGCCCAAAAGTAAAAGTAACTTGGTAACCGTTACCTTCAAAATAGCCATCGTGTTTAGTATTTGCTCCAACAACTTGGGCAATTTCTCTAGCAACACTTGGTTTCTCGGCTATGCAGACTTTCAATTATTTTGATTTTGATTACAGATGCAAAATAGTATTTTTACTTTAATGTGAGTAGAGTAGTTATTAGTAGTTATTAACGTATTTATAGTTGTAATTTAATAAACTACGTATTTATAAAAAATGGCATATCATAAAAATATCTTAAAATATTCATAACTGTATTGTTTTCACTATTTTTGTAATTCTATGAGTATTGTTAAAAATGTATTTATAAAATCATTAGCGCTAATTTTATTGGTGCTATTGTTTGTACCTACTATTTTAGCTCTAGAACATAGTTTTGAAAATCATAAACATACTGTTTGTTTAGACGATTCTGAACATATTCATGAGGATATAGTTGAATGTCATATTGATGAATATCAATTTACATCATATAATTTTCAACTTAATATTTTTAGAGAATATTTAGAGGCTAATGTAGTAAAACAACCAATTTATAATACTAATTACGTTGTATATGCTAATTATACTTCAAATTTAAATCTTCTTAGAGGTCCGCCAAAATTTAGTTAAACACATTTATTGTTTAATTAAATATATCTTATGCGCATTTTACTTAGCGTTATTGCTTGTTTATCATTTTTACAAGTTATAGCGCAAGACTGTATCTATACTTTTCAAGGAAAAGTTATTGATTCACACGACAATACTGCTTTAGTAGGAGCAACTGTTATTTTAGCAGGTGTAGAACAAGCTGTACAAACTAATATTGATGGTGAGTTTACTTTTAGTAGTCTTTGTAATAAAGAGTATGCTTTTCAAGTGTCTCATCCATATTGTACAACAAAAGGTTATACCGTTAAAATTAATGGTAACACCTTTAAAACTTTCTATTTAGAACATCATTTAGAAGAATTAAATGAGGTTACTATTAGTGGTAATAGTAATAAATCGTTAACCAAAACAGCTAACGAAATTATTATTAGAAAAGCTACTATAGATAATTTTTCTAGTAAATCTTTTGCAGATTTATTGGAAACAGTTTCTGGTGTTTCTAAATTAAGTACAGGTAATAGTATTTCTAAGCCTATTATTAATGGTTTACATAGTTCTAGAGTTGTTATTATTAATGATGGTTCTAGGCTTAAAGACCAAGAATGGGGAATAGAACATGCTCCAAATATGGATGTTAATGCTATTAGTACAGTTACTGTTATTAAAGGCGCAAATGGCTTAAAATATAGTGGTGATGCTATTGGAGGAATGATCCTTACTGAGTCTAATAAAATTCCAGTAAAAGATACTGTCTATGGAAATACTATTTTAAGTTTACATAGTAATGGTAGAGGTGGAACACTTAGTTCTAATTTAACCAAATCTTTTGAGACTGGTTTTTTTGCATCGGTTCAAGGTACAGTAAAACGCTTTGGCGATTTTAATACACCAGATTATAATTTAAGTAATACTGCTTTTTATGAGCGTGATATTTCCTTAAAAACAGGTGTAAATAAATTTAATTATGGTGTTACAGGAAGTTATTCCTTTTTTAAATCTACGGTTGGAATTTTAAGAGCTTCACATTTAGGAGGAGCAACAGATCAAATTGCAGCTATTTCTAGTCCAGAACCACTTTTTATAGATGATTTTACATATGCTGTTAATAATCCTAAGCAAGACGTTACACATCAAGTGTATAGGCTTAATGCTTTTAAGAAATTTAGCAAATTAGGAAAGTTAAATATACAGTATAATTATCAAATAAATAAACGTTTTGAATACGATATTAGACGTGGAGATGATAAGGATAAGCCGTCGATAGATTTAGAGTTGAGTAGTCATAATTTCTTATTAGATTTAGAAACCAAATTTAATAATTCCAGTAGCTTAATTAAATCAGGGTTAAGTTTTTCTAATGAAAATAACTTTGCAAATCCTGAAACTGGTGTAAGACGATTAATTCCAGATTACGATGCTAATGAAGCTGCATTATATGCTGTGTTTTCTACTAACTTGAATGATAAATTAACTTTTGAATTAGGTTCTAGATTAGATATCAAAAACATTGATGCTTTTAAGTTTTATAGAACGACGTTTTGGGAATTAAGAAATTACGATGAGTTGTTCTCTGATCTAGTTGTTCAGGATTTAGGCACTCAAGTTTTAGTTAATGCTAACCTGACTTTCGTTAATTTTTCTGGCGCAACAGGATTATTTTATAAGATTGATGAAAAACAACTTTTTAAATTAAATTATGGATTAGCATCTAGAGCTCCAAATGCATCAGAACTATTTAGTGAAGGTTTACATCATTCAGCCTCAAGAATTGAATTAGGAGATTTAAGGTTTAAATCTGAAATTTCTCATAAAATAGCTTTCAATTACGAAAGAAAAGGTGAGAAGTTAACCTTCAATTTCAACCCTTTTGTTCAGTTTGTAAACCGTTTTAAAGTTTTAGAGCCAACTAGTGTTGAGCAAAGTATAAGAGGTAACTTTCAGGTTTGGAGTTATAGAGAAACTAATGCTAAGTTATATGGTATAGATTTAGATGTTACATACAGTCCTTTAAAGAGCCTTAATATAACGCAACAATTTGCATTGGTAAAAGGTTATGATGATATAAAAAAGCCATTAATTAATTTACCACCAGCATCATTAAACAATTCAATAAATTATAATATAGAAAAATTAAAAAACATTAATATAACGCTACAAAATAATTATGTGTTTAGACAAAATGAATTTCCAGACACTAATTTTGATGTATTCGTTCCAACAACACAAACATTTCAAGAAGTTGATTTAAGTACGCCACCAGAAGCTTACTTTTTAACAAATTTTAAAGCAAGTATGCCTTTAAATCTATCAAATAAAACAGCATTAAATGTAAGTTTATTTGTAGATAATGTATTTAATACAACCTACCGAAATTACTTAAATCGTTTTAGATATTATGCAGATGATTTAGGTAGAAACATTTCAATTCAATTAAAATTAAATTATTAAAAATAACAATTATGAAAACTTTTAAATTATTAAACGTATTAGCCATTTTATTATTAACTTTTTCTTGTTCAAGTGATGATGATATGAATCCATTACCAGTTAACGAAGAAGAATTAATAACAACAGTAAAAGTGGTTTTAACCCATGCAACAAGTTCAACGGTAACTTTAACTTATACAGATTTAGATGGAGATGGATCAGGTCTTGCAGTAATAGACGTTGATGGTGATTTTGATGCTAATACAAACTATACAGGAACTGTTCAATTTTTAAATGAAACAGAAAGCCCAGCAGAAGATATTACATTAGAAGTTGAACAAGAAGCTGATGAACACCAAGTTTTTTATACTTTTGAAAATGCATTAAACATAACAGCAGCAGCTACGGATGTGGATGGAAACAATAATTTATTAGGACTAGAATTTAGTTTTAATACTGGAGCTGCAAGTAGTGGAGCATTTACTTTAACACTAAGACATGAGCCAACAAAACCAAATTTTGGATTATCAGATGCTGGAGGAGAAACAGATGTTGAGGTTACATTTAATGTAAACGTAATATAAGATCAAAATATTTTATTAGACTAAAAAGCATCTTTTAAAATTAAAAGATGCTTTTTTTATTACAATAAATTGTAGGAATTAATTTTTAAGAAAACGACCTAACCCAAATCGTCTAAGCATTTTCTTTTCAAAATTCCAGAAAAATTCAAACTGACCAAATAACCAACCAAAAGTAACTAATAGAATTTGATAAAAAACTAAAGCAATAAAACAGAATAAGATATAATAAACTACAATATTTAAATTCTCTTTAGTTATTCCAATAGATTTAATAATTGGTCTTCCAACAAAAAGACTAGAAGAACCTGTTATTGCAAAAACTAAAAAGATTCTAATAATTTCCCAACGTTGTTTTACAACCCATTTATGCTCTAATTTTTTAAATAGTTTTAAGCATATGTTTAGTAATAAGTAAGAAACTATAATAGTTAAAGCAATTTTAAAGTAAAGAGGTTGATTTTTTATAATCAAGTTTGAAAGTCTATAACTTGAGTAAATTAACGCTATAATACCTAGTAAAGGAAATAATAATTGCCAATTTTTAGTAATTTCCCAACGCTTTTTAAATGCTTGCATAATCAGAATTAGTTTTGCGATTGGCAAATATAATTTAATTTATAGGAACTCGTCTACCAAGTAGATTTTGTTTGTATTTGTTTTGGAAATAAATAAAATAATTATATAGCTTATAGTTAAGTTCATAACCGTAATCAATACTAGACTGATAGTTTATTTGCATTTCATATAAATTTTGAGAATATCTTCCAGATTGATTAACTCTATTATTCCATTCTAAAACATACAAGTTGTTTTTTTGTTCTAAATAAGATTGAGAATAGAAACCTTCAGGTTTGGCAATACTGTTTAGCCATATATTAAATCCTGGTTCAATAATAATTAGATCATATTCTAATTTATTACTTGAAATGGTTACAGTATCATTTTCTTTTGTTTGCTGAACAGGTTTTTCTGTAATTGTTTTTTTTGAGGTATTGCAAGAGGCAAAAGCTAATATTATAATTATAACAAAAACTATATTTTTCATGATGATTAAATTTTATTAAAGTTAGGTGTGTTTTTGTAAAATAAAAAAGCCAAACATTAATGTTTGGCTTTTTTTAAACTTCTTAAATTGAATTTATTTTCCAAAAAGACCACCAAGTAAACCAGCTAATCCGCCTTTTTTCTTAGTACCTCCAAGTACCATTCCTGCAACATCGTCAACAATACTTCCATCTCCATCTGCATCAAGAATTTGTTCTAGAAAGTTTTGTTCTGAAGAGCTAGAACTACCGCCTAACAAACCACCTAATAAATCTCCAATACCATTAGAAGAACTTACGTTGCTTTGTTGTGCTTGTTTTCCTAAAACTCCCATAAGAATTGGAGCAGCTACTTTTAATATTTGAGCCACAGAACCTGAGTCCATTCCTGCTTTTTGTCCAATTACAGATTCTACACCAGAACGTTTAGCTCCTAAAACATGTCCTAAAATTTTATCACCATCATTAGTAATATCTTCATTTACGCCACCTCCAAAAAGATCACCTAAATTATCTAAAATTCCACCACTATGTTTTCCGCTAATTGCACCCATTAATCCTTCAGCTCCTTCTGGAGTAGAAGCATTACGTTGCATAGCTTTCATTAATACTGGTAGAGCCATTGTTAATACACTACTTGTTTTTCCTTGGTCATTTCCAGTTGATCCTGCAACTCCACCAATAATTTGTTTTCCTAAATCACTGTTCAATAAATCTAAAATTCCTGACATTTAATATGTTTTATGTTAATATATTTCTTTGTAATCAAAACGTATTCCAAATTACAGAAAAAAAGCCTCAAATCAATATTGAGTCTTAAAACAATTGTTTATTTAATTGTTTTTACGACAAAACGTTACTTATTATCGATTAAGAGTAAACTTTTTATTTGTTCAGCTAATTCTGTTCCAATTCTATCTTGTGCTTCGTTAGTTGCAGCACCAATATGTGGTGTTAGAGAAATTCTATCATTCATTAATAATTGCACTGCTGGTTTTGGTTCATCTTGAAATGTATCTAATCCTGCAAAACTTAATTTACCAGACTCTAAAGCTGCAACTAATGCAACTTCATCTACTACGCCTCCGCGAGCTGCATTAATAATTGCAGAACCATCTTTCATTAAGTCAAATTGCGCTTTACCAATTACGTAATCTTTTTGAGCAGGAACATGTAATGAAATAAAATCTGCATGTCTTAAGACATCATCAACAGGTTCGGTTTCAATTTCTACGTTGATAAATTGCCCATTATAGAATTCTACTTTAATTTCTGCTTTACCAACAAATTTATCACTTGCAATAACCTTCATACCTACACCTAGTGCAATTTTAGCGACTTCTCTACCAATGCGACCAAACCCGATAATTCCAATTGTTTTTCCTCTTAGTTCAACACCTTTAGCATAATTTTTCTTTAAGGCTTTAAACTTAGTGTCTCCATCTAAAGGCATATTACGATTAGAATCATATAAATAACGTACGCCTCCAAAAAGGTGAGCAAACACTAACTCTGCTACAGATTGAGAAGATGCAGCTGGTGTATTGATAACATGAACACCTTTTTCGCGTGCATATTCCACATCAATATTATCCATTCCAACACCACCACGACCAATAACCTTTAAGCATGGACATGCATCAATAACATCTTTTCTTACAGTTGTTGCGCTTCTAACTAAAACAACGTCTACTTTATTTTCATTAATATAATTTGCTAGTTGCTCCTGTGCAACAGTAACTGTAATTACTTCAAATCCTGCAGCTTCTAATGCATTAATTCCGCTTTGTGAAACACCATCGTTTGCTAATACTTTCATTGTATATTAAATTTTTTCCGCTAAAGCGAACTGTTTTAAATTCTTTTACTAATTGATTAAGCTTTATATTCAAGTTCACTCATAACTTCAACCAATACTTTAACACTATCTAAAGGTAATGCGTTGTACATACTTGCTCTATAGCCACCAACACTTCTGTGTCCATTTAAACCATTAATTCCTGCTTCTTGTAGCATTGTTTCAAAAGTTTCTTTTAAATCTTCGTTGACTAAGCTAAAAGTGGCATTCATGTCAGATCTATCAGCTTTAGCTGAAAAACCTTTAAATAATGGATTTAAATCAATTTCAGAATACATTAAAATTGACTTTTTCTTGTTTTCTTTTTCAATAGCTTCAATTCCTCCTAAATTTTTTAACCATTCTAGAGTTAGCATTGATGTGTAAATTGGAAAAACAGGAGGCGTATTAAACATGCTACCTTTACTAATATGTACTTTATAATCTAACATACTAGGTATTTTGCGAGATACTTTACCTAAAATATCTTCTTTAACAATAACTAGAGTTGTTCCTGCAGGACCCATATTTTTTTGAGCTCCAGCATAAATTAAATCAAATTTTGAAAAATCTAAAGTTCTAGAGAAAATATCTGAACTCATATCACATACCATTGGAATAGGAGATTTAGGGAATTTTTTCATTTGAGTACCATAGATGGTGTTGTTTGATGTACAATGAAAATAATCATGATCTTCTGGAATATCAAATCCTTTAGGGATATAATTATAATTAGCGTCTTTAGATGATGCAACTTCTAAAATATCATCGAATATTACAGCTTCCTTAACTGCTTTATCAGCCCAAGTTCCTGTATTCAAATAAGCTGCTCTTTTTTCAAGTAAGTTTTGAGCAACCATTAAAAACTGTGTGCTTGCTCCACCTTGTAAAAATAATGCTTTGTAACCTTTTCCTTCCAAACCTAAAAGTTCTAAGGCTAAAGAACGTGCATTTTCCATAACATCTACAAAAGCTTTGCTTCTGTGAGATATTTCTAATAATGATAAGTTATCATTATTAAAATTTAATACAGCTTCCGAAGCTTTTTTAAGGACTTCTTGTGGCAGAATACATGGTCCTGCACTAAAATTATGTTTTTGCATGTTTGTATGGTATTTAAGTTACAAAGGTCTTAATTATTGTTAGAAATCGTGTTATTTAAAAGATAAAATTCAACTATATTTTTAATAAAAATTCAATAGTATCTATACTGTCTGCAAAATCCGTTAATTTTGGTTGTTGTGTTTCTCCAAAGTTTACTTTGTTGCCAATGTCCTCATTACTAACTATACATTGAATTAAATCGTTATCGTTAGATAATTTTATCTTTAGGGAATCTAAGTCATCATAATATTCATAAAAAAGCGTAGCAATTGGAGATCCGTAACTGGTATCTTCTTTTATCATAAAAAAGCCGTTTTCTAGCATATCAAATTCGCTCATTAAATAGACTGCTTTGTTGTAATCGTAATTATTAGTGTATTTATGATAGTTTATTATATCATTCCAGTGGTAAATACCATTAAATAAGGTATCAAAATTATAACCTTTAGGAACAAATATTTTAGAGACATTTCTACAACCTAATCCAAAATACCTAAAAATATCTTCGGATAGATTTTTCATATCATCTTCAGATTCGTTTCCGTTTAAAACAGCTACGGAATTTCTATTTTTTCTAATTATTGATGGATTACCTTTGAAATAATAATCAAAATAACGTGCTGTATTATTGCTACCTGTAGCTATAACAGCATCAAAATTTTCTAATTTTTCTTCAGTAAAGTTAACTTTTCCTTTAAAACCATTTTCAACATACTCTAAGTATTTTGCTAAAAAGGGTAGAAGTTGTTTGTCGTTAGAAGATTGTTTTACTAGAACATTATGACCAGATAATAGAACGCATAAAAAATCATGAAACCCAACTAAAGGAATGTTTCCCGCCATAATAATGGCAACATTTTGTGGAGTAACTTTATTAAAACTATAATTAGAAGTAAAACTTTCAAGATTACTTTTTTCTAAAGCTTTAGACCAAGAATTAAAACTGAATATTAAATTATCTAAATTAAACCAACCATTATGTTGTTTTGCTAATTTTATTTGATGTTTAAAACCATCAAAAAATAAATCGTTATGCAAAATAGAATCATTTTTTTTAAACTCACTAGATGTAAATTGACTTAAAAAACGACCTAATTCTGTAAAAGCTTTAATTCTTTGTTCTAATTGCATAAGATATTTTGGTTATAAAGTCAATTGGCTTTATTTTTGCACTGCAAAGTTAAGAAAAGCAATTGAGCTTGTAAAGTTTTATAAAACAACAATTAGCCTCAATTTTTATAAAAAAAGAAATTTCTATGGCAATTATTATAACAGACGAATGTATTAACTGTGGTGCTTGTGAGCCAGAATGTCCAAATACTGCAATATATGAAGGAGCAGATGATTGGAGATATAAAGATGGTACTAGTTTAGATGGAGAATTAGTTTTACCTAATGGTAAAAATGTTGATGCAGATGAAGCTCAAGAGCCAATTAGTGATGAAATTTATTACATAGTTCCAGACAAGTGTACAGAATGTGTTGGTTTTCATGAAGAACCTCAATGTGCTGCGGTTTGTCCTGTGGATTGTTGTGTTCCTGACGATTCTCACGTAGAAACTGAAGAAGTTTTATTAGGAAAACAAAAATTTATGCATCCTGACGGATAAATTTATATCGTTTTTATAAATATTAAAAATCCTAAGTATTTGCTTAGGATTTTTTTATGCTATAAAACCATATAATTACTTACATTTGCACTCGTTAAAACAGTAGAATCTCCATTAAAAGGAAAT